>JANZYY010000003.1 GCA_026419705.1 Fischerella sp. | reverse complement strand
AGATGTGTATAAGAGACAGCAATTAAAAAATCACGAAGTTGCTATGTTACGAGGTATTTTACGCCAGGTAAAATGGGCGCTCTCAAACAAAAACGATAGTGAAAAACTTTAATTAATTAGCTACTATATACGCAATTTTCCCCAAAGCTATTAATTATGACTTAAACTAAACACAAAAATACAAGTAAAAATAGAGAGGGACACGCTTGGACGGTACTTGCCGCACCTAAGTATCCTTATATTCCATATATGCTTGATTTTGAGGGTTTTCATGGGTAAATAGTGGTTCGGGAGTTCGCAGAAAAGTCGAGTCCATGTCTTTATCGCTAACTAGGGATAAAAAATATCCCCACCCCAACCAGGCAAGACTTTATAGGTATTGCCAGATTATACACCTCGCTATCACCATCGTTATTTTATGGAAACCAGAACCGATATGACAGGTTTCTCACGACGTCAACCTACTAGTGGACGCCGCCAGCTTTCCCAAAAAGTGCAAAAGTTGGGGTCAAATCAAGTGAAAGCTTCTAAGGATCAACAGCGTTCCTCTCAAAGCGGAACAATATTGACACGCTTAAAAGCGAATTCTTCCATCAACAATGCCAGTACGGTGAAAAAACGGCCAGGAGTGGTGGTGTCAGCAGCAATCAAACCCATCCCTACTAAACCAGGAAAAATTCCACCTTTCAAGCCTAGCAATGTCAAGGTAAAAACTGTACGGGTGCGTAAGCAGGCTTTGCCCAGAAAAATCAGAACATCCCGAAAAACACGGTTAAAGCCCATGGCAAGAACCATTCTATATGCCTTGCGCTTACTCATTGTGGGAGTTGGTATCGGTGCAATTGTGGGAACAGCATTGTCAGTACTAGACCCCGCTAGTCGCATCGCCACCACTGGGACATCATCTGATGATAACTTCAGACAAGCGCAGACACAGCCTAGTCCCACTCCTACAACTACAGTTTCTACTCCATCATTATCGCAAGAAATCCTACCCTTGAAAACTGCCATGCAAAGTCTGATGGCTGGCAACCCAAATCTGACACCAGGAGTGTTTGTGGTCGATTTGGACAATGGTAGATACGTAGATATAAATGCCTCCTCAAGTTTTCCCGCAGCCAGTACAATTAAGATTCCAATTCTAGTTGCCTTTTTTCAGGATGTGGATGCTGGAAAGATTCGCCTCGATGAAATGCTGACCATGCAAAAAGATATGGTTGCAGGTGGTTCTGGAGATATGCAGTACAAACCCGTTGGTACCCAGTTTAAAGCACTGGAAGTTGCTACTAAGATGATGACAATTAGCGATAACACAGCAACAAATATGCTAATAGCCCGTATGGGTGGTATTGAAGCATTAAATCAGCGCTTCCGGAGTTGGGGTTTAACAACCACAGTTCTTCGCAACCAACTTCCTGACTTGCAAGGTACGAATACTACTAGTCCCAAAGAATTGGGAAATTTGATGGGGATGGTCAGTCAAGGCAATTTAGTAAGCATGATCTCGCGCGATCGCATACTTGATATCATGCGTAAAACTGTCAGAAATACCTTATTACCAACTGGTTTAGGACAGGGTGCAACCATCGCCCACAAAACAGGCGATATTGGCACGATGCTAGCAGATGCAGGTTTAGTCGACCTGCCAACTAACAAACGCTATGTCGTTGCTGTGATGGTAAAACGCCCCAACAACGACCCCAACGCCAAAAAATTAATCAGTTCGATTTCCCGCGCTGCTTACCAACAATTTACTGAAACAACTTCTACTATCCCAACAAGTGCAGTTCCAAACCCAACGCCGACAAGTTCTAACACTCCGGCGGCTGTACCCACTCCAACGCCGACAAGTTCTAACACTCCGGCGGCTGTACCCACTCCCGCACCTACAAGCAGTTATCAGCCCCCAGTCATGACTCCTCCTGTTGTACCACCAATAAACCCTCTACCCCCAACTAATAATTATCAATACCCTATTATGAATTCGCCTCTGCCTAATAACTTCGGAGGTTCTCTACCCCCAACTGGTTATCAGTCTCCACCAATGATGAATCCACAGTATTATCCTTACCCTTATCAAAGATAATTCTTCCTACCCATTTTAGTTTCTGTGAATTGTTCACAGATAATAACTATTAGCTGCTTGTCAATACTGAAATTTAATTAAATTACTCATGGCATCTACTATACCGTCAATTCAATTTTTTACTGGCATTTGCGAAGAACTGAGTAATGTTAGCTTGCGACGAAACAGTTCCGGTAAACGCATAGTTTTGATGACATTCAATCAATTAAAAGCTGTAGAAGGGTTGAATAGCTTTACAAAACAATCTTTAAACACAATGTTGTTGACTGATGAAGAAGGCAATATAAATGTTACACCTTCTTCTGTAAAATTTATTTTCGGGGGTGCAGAAGGCGATGAGCTACAGCGGGTAGAGTGCAAAATTGAAATCGAACGAGATGACCATTGGCAAAGATTTATGAGATTTATGCATCGTTATGCTGAGGCAAATGGCATGGCTTATGGTGAATCTTAGAAATTATGCAATGATGAGTGATTAACCGTGGAAAATTTATAATTCATAATTCGTCTTTCTGTTGAAATTTTGGCTTGAAAACTTCGCCACGCCAGAGAATAATTAAGAGATAGCCAAAGTAGGCTATTAACATAAACCAAAACTCATTAATACCATAATCATCGACACCCAATCTGGCTATATTTTCAAATAAGATAAAAGCAATAGTAAAGACTATACTACTTAGAGTCGCCAAAAATTTTTTGAGAAAATAACCTGGCATTGGCATAACACCTATAATATAATATAGGATAAAAAATACAAGGCTATATCCACAAATTAACCACAGGTAAAAAGGCGCATTTTCAAAATAGTGATTCACTAAAAAAAAGCTAGCACCAAGAAATGTAATGATAATATATCTCCACTCCTCAAATTTAGTATTAAAAATTTGCTCCCACATCAAAACTAGTAATAAATAAGAGAGAAAAGTACCAAAGACTAATTCATAAAAATCGACTCTTCCCATCCAACCTGGATCTATCATTTTTACTCCTCTACAAACTTATCAAATATTGATACACAGATTTTCAGGGTGATTCCGTAAATAATGAGATTTATTTTTATTGTTTTTACTTGTGCTCTAAAATCCGGTAGCATCTGAATGATTAAAAAACCGCACTAGAAGCTGAGAGCACGGAGAGGTGAGGAAGGAAAAATAATTTCGAGACAAATGGATTTAATATGATATTTCAAAAAAAATCTCCCAACCATGCTAAACACAGGGATAAGTGAGATATTCTTCTTGCGAAGATCGGTAAATTATTAAACTAGTGAAATTTATTCTATACCTTCAATATGTCTGCAAGTTCAGTTGAGATTGCTGAGATTCAATAGATAACTTCGACAGAGCCATCATATATTGTGTTCTTTGTTCAGTTAATAGCATACACAAAGCGAGTATTAGTTCAGAACTGCTAGCAAGAACTGTACCAACAAGATCTGTGGGTATAGCGTTACCAATTAGAGAAACTAAAGCACCTACAAATAGCCAAGACCATTGCAATCTGCGCCAAATACCGATACCAATAATCATCACAAAGAGGTTAACTAAAATAGTGATTATTGGCAATTGACTGGGTTGAGCCACGACATAACGTAACATACCAGCAAAAGTCTCAGGAACTAGTTCGAGTCTGATAAACTGAGTAGCTATATCATATATACCGAGTCCGATTGCAAGTACCCAACCTAAAACTCTGACAAACCGATTACCTGCCCAATCTGCTCCGGCTCGATGAGCAAGTTCAACTACAATTACAATAAACAGCGGAACAACAATATAGTGGGCAAAAAAACGCAGCATGCTGAGTGATTCCAGCAAGTTTCCTTCACCAAGCAGGCTTCCTACTAGCAAAACAAAATTGTCATAGCTACTGCATGCTAAAAGTATGGGTAGAACAATCATTGCTATACTGTTCGACTTGCGCCACAGTTGAATTGACCAAGCTAGTAACACCCATTCGACTAGGATATAACTGAGATGGCACAGTGGGTAAATCACTGACAAAATATTCGTCACTTCTTTTGCTCTCCAATGTATCATTGATGTGCCTACATAACGCCTTTGTCTTGAGCCTGTTGGAGTGATTTTGAGTTAGCTTGGCGTAGTGGGTTTATATACACCAAATAAGTAAAAATTATAATTCCTATTTCCGTACCAGCCAGGTCGTGGAGAATGTGGAACAGTGGATTCAAGGTCGGATTAGATTGATATTGAGCTAGGAGAAAAACAAAGAATAAGTTAACACCAACAGAAAAAATAGGTACGAAGATGATCCGCCAGTCTTGGAGAACTTTGTAGGCTCTATATGTCAAAACTCCAAAGACTATTGTGAGAGCAATATAAATGGGAATTTTCAAGGCAGAAATATCTAGACTTGCTCCTAAAGGATATAAAACTGAGATGACAAGTAAACTGCCCACAAATAATATATCAACCCATTTATTTCGAGCAAAGGCATCTGCCCATAAAGCAAAGGATGAAATTAAAAATGCATAAAATAGGAAGTTCAAAAAGGTATAATCATTTTGATAAAACCAATTTTGTTGTATGTGCCAGCCAATTTCAAAGGCAATAGCAACCATTTGAAAAGGAAGCCCTAGGTAAAGAGCAAAGGGAGAATGCAACCCCTTTGATACTAAGTAATCTGCACGTTCGTAAAATACCTTCATGCTGATAGGAACAATCACAAAGGGAAGTAAATGAGTAATAATTAGGGCTATTTTCCATGCCCAAGAAATGTTTAGCATATCTGAAGCTTGCCAGAATGTGTAGCCAAAACCAGATAAAGTCACTAGAAAGTAGATAGCGACGATCAAAAAAGTTGCTCCAAAAATTTTCTTTGTAATTGCTTGATCTGGGACTTTGGCAGCAATATCTTGGTCATATTTTTGTGTTTGCATTGATCGATTAACCTTGAATCAAAGATTTATACTTATTTAGGACACAAACACCTACATTGACACAGACACAATAGATCCACAATCTAGTATGGTTGCAGATTGATAGTGCTTGCTTCTGGAATTTTGAGCTTACAAGAGTATTCCTAAATGTTTGATACAAATGATTATCTATAGCCGTTTGGGGGGTTCTACATATGTTTGGCAGTTAAAGGCAATTGGTATTATCTACCAACAGAAGTAGGTCAATTCCTGATTCTATCCAAATTTTTTTGGTGAAATTTAATTTTCAATTACTGGTTAGAATTTAATGCACTTCAGTTAGTACAATTTAATCTTTGGCGAGCCTCCATTATCCCCTTTTGAAATGAAAGTAGAGACGCGAAATTATCCTAACCGAACGCCTGCGGTGTAGGCGTGGTACATTTCCGGTTGGGGGGATCAAAACCCTCGCTGAAGCGTATCGGGGAATACATCTTATAAAAAATCCCAAAATGCTATCAAATACGCTGATATCTCATTCCTGGCAGTTGCGAGACTAAACCCATTAGTTCCAATTGCAACAAAGCACCGGCAACTGCACCCGTAGCCATGCCTGTTTGTTTGACAATAATATCAAAGGACAGAGGCTCTAAGGAAATTACATTCATTACCTGCTGAAGTTCTGGTAATAAAGTAGGCAATATTAACTGCTGGGATTGTGGTGACGCCTGAAGGGAATCGAATTTTGGTATTGCTCCCAACATTTTTAACAGTTCATCTAGTTCTTTCAGTATAGGAGCAGCGCCTTGGCTGAGTAACTTTAAACATCCTTGAGATGGGTAATCATCCAATCTTCCTGGGAGCACATAAACATCTCTACCAAATTCATTCGCGTAGTTAGCTGTAATCAAAGCACCGGATTTTAGAGGTGCTTCCATCACCAAGACAGCACGACTCAATCCAGCGATAATTCGGTTGCGACGGGGAAAATGGGTGCGATCGGGGGGAGTTTGGGTTGGATACTCGCTCAAAACCAATCCAGCAGCGAGAATTCGCTTGTACAATTCCTGATTTTTGGCTGGATAGATGACATCTACGCCCGTACCTAAAACTGCTAGGGTACGTCCCCCAGCTTTGATAGCGGCGGTGTGACTTTCTGTGTCAATTCCCTCAGCTAAACCAGAAACGACTGTAAAGCCATTTTTCACCAAAGCCGTACTAATTTGACGAGTCCAACGGATACCATACTCTGAGGGTTGGCGCGTCCCGACAATAGCAACTAGTGGCTTTTGTCCGAGATTCTCTTGGGGTTCGACTTCTCCGCGAAAGTACAGCAATGGCGGTGGACTTGGAATTTCTAAGAGCAAGCGGGGATATTCTGCATCTGCTGGTGTCCAGAAATGAGGGTTTTGTTCTTGATGCTGAATGAGTAGTTGTTCGGGACGGAGGCGCGATCGCTGTCTTGTCACCTTTTCTAAGGTCTGAAAACCAAAACCGTCAACCGCTTGCAATTGTGCTGGACTAGCTTCCCAAGCTGCTTTGAGTGTGCCAAAATGCTCTTGTAATCGTTGCAGCAATACCGGACCAATTCCAGATATCTGCGACCAGGCTAGCCAATACGCGCGTTCAATTGCCAATTGTTCATCCTCATCTGTTCTGGGTTGATTATTCCCAGATTCTCTAACTGAAATATGATTGACGCCAAAAAGCAAAGACGCCAAGTTATTCTTAGCGTCTTTACGCAAAATGATTACTAGTGCCTAAGCTCACACCATCTCTGATGATGTTTGTACCACCGGTTGGGGTTGCGGTTGGAACATAAACAATGAGTAGACTACATCTCGGCGAATGTTGGTCATCATGTCCAAGAAGAGTTCGTAACCTTCGGTCTTGTACTCAATTAATGGGTCTTTCTGACCGTAACCCCGTAATCCTACGGATTCGCGCAGAGCGTCCATTTGTTGTAGGTGTTCCCGCCACAGAGTGTCAATTCGCTGCAAGATAAAGAAGCGTTCGGCTTGACGCATCAATCCGGGTTGAATTTGGTCAATCTGGGCTTCTTTGATGTCGTAGGCGATCCGCACTTGTTCGTGTAGGAAGGCTTTAATCTCAGCGATTGACATATCTACTAGTTGGTTTGGCTGCAAATCTGCTAGTAGATAAACAAATTCTTTGACTTTCTCCACCAACTTATCTAATTCCCATTCTTCTGAGGGTAAGTCTGGGTTGATGTAGTAGTTAACGATGTCATCCATCGTTCTTTCGGCGTACTCAATCACCTGTTCTTTCAAGTCTTGCCCTTCCAAGACTCGACGACGCTCGGCGTAGATGGCGCGGCGCTGATTGTTCATCACCTCGTCGTACTCAAACACTTGTTTGCGGATGTCGTAGTAGTAAGTTTCGACTTTTTTCTGCGCGCCTTCTAAACTGCGGGTGAGCATCCCAGACTCTATGGGCATGTCTTCTTCGACGCGGAACATTTCCATCAATCTAGCAACGCGATCGCCACCAAAAATCCGCATCAGGTTATCCTCTAAACTGAGGAAAAATCTCGTCGAACCAGGGTCACCTTGGCGTCCAGCACGTCCCCGCAACTGGTTGTCAATCCGCCGTGATTCGTGGCGTTCTGTACCAATTACGTGCAAGCCTCCCAGTTCTACTACTTCTTGGTGTTCGCGGCTGGTGAATGCTTCATATTCTTGCTTAATGCGGTTGTAGGCGTGTCGTAGTTGCTGAATCACAGGATCGTCGGTAGGGGCTTTTTCTGCTGCTACAGCTACTTTTTCTTCTGCTTCTAATTCTGGCAGACTGCGATCGCCATACTCTCGCACCGCAAATTCTACAGCTTGTTTGAGCAGTTGTTCTGCTTCTCTAGAAAGCTGAGTTGGGAAAACCTGTGGCGAAGCTTTCCAGGTTTTAACTTTTTTACCAGGGACAAAGCCTTGACCAGCACCACTTCCTGCTGGAGGTAAACCAGAAGCTCTGTGGATGCTAAAGGTATCTTCATCTTCCGGTTTCACGATCCGAGGCATGAAGTATTCCCGCAGTTTTAAACGCGCCATGTATTCGGCGTTACCACCAAGGATGATATCCGTACCTCTACCAGCCATGTTGGTGGCAATGGTCACAGCCCCTTTGCGCCCTGCTTGAGCCACAATCTCGGCTTCACGCTCTACGTTTTCCGGCCGGGCATTGAGCAGTTCGTGGGGAATTCCCATTTGCTTCAACAGCTGGCTGAGATATTCTGATTTTTCGACGCTTGTAGTTCCTACCAATACGGGTCGCCCTAGTTGGTGCATTTGTTCACATTCTTTGGCGATCGCCCTCCATTTCGCTGCTTCAGTCTTAAAGACCATATCCGGCAGGTCCTGACGTCTTCGAGGGCGGTTAGTGGGAATTACCGTTACTTCTAGTTTGTAAATTTTTTCAAATTCTGCTTCTTCTGTTTTTGCCGTTCCCGTCATTCCACCTAGTTTTGGATACAGCAAGAACAGATTTTGATAGGTAATCGTCGCCAGGGTTTGAGTTTCTGGTTGAATTTCTACCCTTTCTTTTGCTTCAATTGCCTGGTGCAGTCCATCACTCCAGCGGCGTCCAGGTAGAACCCGCCCAGTGAATTCATCAACAATTACTACTTCCCCGTTGCGGACAATGTAATTGACGTCCTTGAGGAATAGTTCTTTTGCCTTAATAGCATTAAAAACGAAGTGTGCCCACGGATCTTCCGGGTCAAATAAATCTTTTACTCCCAACAGCTGTTCTGCTTCAGCAAAACCTTCATCAGTCAACAGCACGTTACGAGCTTTTTCATCTACTTCATAATGCTCATCTTTTTTGAGCGCTGCAGCAATCCGGGCTGCTTCCAGATATTTTTCTGTTGGTCGTTCTACTTGCCCGGAAATAATCAACGGCGTCCGCGCTTCATCAATTAAAATTGAGTCTACTTCGTCGATGATGCAGTAGTTGAACGGGCGCTGCACCACGTCTTTCATATCTGTCGCCATATTGTCGCGCAGATAATCAAAACCTACCTCGCTATTGGTGACGTAAGTAATGTCACAGTCGTAGTTTTTCTTTCGCTCTTGGGGAGTCATGCTTGCTTGAATTAGCCCCACACTCAAACCCAAGAAACGATGCACCTGTCCCATCCATTCTGCGTCACGACGAGCCAAGTAATCGTTAACCGTAACTATGTGTACGCCTTTGCCTGTCAGAGCATTTAAATAAGCAGGTAGGGTAGCAACTAGGGTTTTGCCCTCACCAGTTTTCATTTCGGCAATTTGCCCCGTGTGCAATATGACACCACCTAATATTTGGACATCAAAATGCCGCAGTCCCAAGACTCGCCGCGCAGCTTCTCTGACCACAGCGAACGCTTCTGGTAAAATATCATCCAAACTTTCACCTTTAGTCAGACGCTGCTTAAACTCCGCTGTTTTGCCCTTGAGTTCCTCATCAGAAAGGGCTTTAATATCTTCCTCTAAGAGGTTAACTTCTGTAATGTAAGGTTGGTATCTTTTCAGCTTACGAGCGTTGGGGTCGCCCAACAAAGTTTTTAGCATGGCAGGTTATTGAACAAAATCGAGGGAGAAGGGAATTTAAGATTTGGAATTGATTATATGTATTTCACCCAACTGAGCCTTAATATTCTCCAGATGGGTTGACAGTGTAAATTTCCTCAAAAACAGCAAGAAGACTAACCAATCTACTTACTAAATGATGAATTTAAACTACAAGTTTATGTTTGCAACTTTATTAATAGTATCATTTTGCCCCCAGATGAAGCAGTGAACTCCAACCATGCTCAAGCAGCGATCGCCGTCCTTTTGGAGGAGTGGGAGATTGGGGGATGGGCATTGGGCATTGGCTCAGATTCTCGCTTATTGCCTATTTCCCATGGAGTTTAGATAAGCATTGAGTTTAGGCAATAGCTCGTCAATGATTGGCTTGAATTTGTTTACTGGTTCATTTGTTAAAAGTTGTCGGGCGTAAGCTAGTCTCAACCAACGGACTGTTTCATATAAACACCCTCTGGCAATTTTGACACAATGCTGATTATCTGAGTCATTATACCTACCTCGCCCTTCTGTAATGTTAGCACAAACACTATCAGCAAATCGAACAATTTGCTTGCCAATAGTATCCTTTGTGAAATAGTCCCATCTGTGAACAATTTGCCAAATCTCATTAGCTAGCTTCTCAGCCAGTTGGTAAACTTGCAAATCTTCAAAATCGGGTCGTGCCATTCAAAACACCCAAAAAACCTCCATCAAACATAACCCATGCCCTATGCCCTATACCCAATTCCCGTTACGGCGAATTCTCCCACTCCGGCGTGAGACGGCGGAAATTATACTCATTAGCACCGGGATGGCAAGAGACACAACTTTTTATCTCTAGAGGACGTGGCAGCTTGACTTTGGGATGCAAAGCTTTAAAATAACGAGAATTATTGAGGCGATAGGGCGTTTGTTCTTCTTGTAGCTGGGGACGGGAAAAAGTAGCAAGATATCTCCAAATCAAAATGCGTGGTGGATCGACTAAAGGTTTGAACTGGACGCCATAATGTTGTGAGTCTTCTAAGATATTTTTCCAAGTTTGAGTCGGAAAAACCTCTGGTGGTAAGGCAATGTGACAGCTAGAACAATTTTCAAGATAAAGTTCTTGTCCCAGTTGGTATTGGCTCGGTACTACATCAACAGTGCCGATCTCGGAATTAGGAGTAGTACCCTGGACATTAGTTGCAAAGGATAGTAACCAGCCCATAGCCAAACTCCAAACCAGGACTACAAAAAGTAAACCGAAAGGCTTTTTCTGAAGTTGGCGGTAGTTACGACGCTTAATAATATTTGACATCCTCACACCTATTTGATTTTGGATTTTAGATTTTGGATTGGAGATTAAGGCGTTGCTGAATCAAAGTATGAATCCAATGTAGAGACGCGAAATTACCCTGCCCGAACGCCTGCAGCGTACGCGTCTCTGGTCAACGGTTTTGGCAGAAGCAACATCATTTTCATACATGAAATCAGCAACGCCGAGATTAATAATTGATGATTGTTTTTCCCATGACCTATTACCTGATCCCTAGTTCCCAATCCCTTCACTTTGTTGCTACTACAATCATTCTGCGGCTATCAAGTGCGAATGGCTCACCATCGTGTCCGTAACCCTCAACCTGACGGAAACCAGCTTGGCATAACCAGTCGCGGAGTTCTGTAAAGGTAAAATGACGAACAAAGAAATTGATGCGACGTATCTGCCCATCACGGATGATAATTCGTTCGTTGTATGTCCGACCAGTAGAGATCTCATAGCGGTTAGTATCAATCATGAAATTGCCATCGCGTTCTGTAATAAAGGTAGGATGAAAATCTTTGATGATGCGGTACAAATTTTGAATATCAATTAACAATTTGCCGTCTGCTTTGAGGGCGCGATAGGCTTCAGCTAGTACCAAGCGATTTTCATCGTCATTGAAGTAGCCAAAAGCGGTGAACCAATTGATGATACAGTCAAAGCGATCGCTCCACGGCAGAGAACGCATATCACCTTGGATGTACTCAACTTCCACACCGCTACTAGCTGCATCTTGACGAGCTTTGTCCAAAAATAAAGCTGTAGCATCAAGTCCAGTCACATTACAGTCACGTTTAGCCAGTTGATTAGCAATTCGCCCGTGTCCACAAGCTAAATCTAATACAGCCATGTCCGGTTGCACATTCAGCAGACGACAGATTAAATCAATATTGCGTTCCGTCCGTTCTGATGTTAATAGCGGTTCATAGAAGTAGAGATAATCTTCATCGAACAGCGCTTCAAAATCGAATTTATTTGCACTCATGAGAGAGAATTGAGAGGGTGCATTAACGGATATTCTTAACTTAAGATTTATACAGACAAGTACGCATGAAAGAGCGTAGCTGCTGCTTTTTCTAAAGATCCCTCTGCAACTTGACCAAACAACCGCCGTTGAGCAAATGCGCCATCAATTAACAACAGTAAATTTGCAGCAAGTTCGCGTGGATTGCTTGTACCTGCTTGTTCGGATAATTGCATCAGGCGATCGCGCACCGCTTGTTTATGCTTGGTTAACATCCTACCTGCGGCCCAAGGACAACACTTAGGGGGACGGTAAGCTTCGAGTTTGAAGTGAACCTCTAGATGAATTTAAGGAATCGGCACAGACCGCAACAACCGTTCCATCACTGTTCTTGCTCTCCGTCCGCCTGTGGGAATGAGGCGATGGCAAAGAACATAAGGAGCAAGAAACTTGACATCATCGGGAATAGCGTAATCGCGCCCTAACAGAAAAGCCAGCGCCTGAGTAGCCCGATGCAATGCCACAGTACCACGCGGACTGACGCCAAGAGCAATTTCTTCATCACATCGCGTTGCCCTAACTAAGTCAAGAATGTATTGTTGCAAGGAAATATCTACTTTTACCTGAGCGCAGATTTGCTGCAATTGTTGGACTTCTGTCAAGCTAATACAAGGCTGCAAATCAAGAACATTCACTCCTTTGTGCAGGCGTTGCAGCATTTGCAATTCTTCTTGTTCAGAAGGATAGCCCAAACTCAACGACAGCATAAACCGATCCATCTGGGCTTCTGGGAGGGGAAAAGTACCTTGATATTCGATGGGGTTTTGAGTTGCAATGACAAAAAATGGTGTGGGGACAGCACGAGAAACGCCATCAACTGTAACTTGATGCTCTTCCATGACTTCCAGTAAAGCCGATTGGGTGCGGGGTGTGGCGCGATTAATTTCGTCAGTTAGTAGCACATTGGCAAATACCGGGCCGGGAAGAAAATGAAATTCACCGCTTTTGGGGTTCCAGATGTTGGTGCCAGTGATGTCTGTTGGTAATAAATCGGGAGTGCATTGTAGTCTTTGAAACTTGCCATCTATGGAACGAGCGAGTGTTTTTGCCAGGAGGGTTTTGCCTACACCGGGAACATCTTCTAACAGGACATGACCACCAGCCAGTAAGGCGACTAATACTAAGCGTATTGCCTCGATTTTACCAACGATAGTGTAAGCCAAATTTTGTGTTAGAGTGTCAATTTTGTCTCTCATGCACCAGGAATTAGGGGATAGGGTTGAGGAAATAGTTAGTAGTTAGTAGTTAGTGGTTAGTGGTCAACAATTAACTACTAACTACTATCCACTAACCACTATCCAGTCTCAAATTGCAACCGCAGATACAAGCACATGCAGCAAAATGGTGCTTGGATAGTAATTTGGGGCAAGCAGTCCATACTTTAAGAACCAAAATCTAGAATCTAAAATCTTTAAAGATGCAGCCTACAGATCCGGATAAATTTACAGATAAAGCCTGGGAAGGGATTGTTAAATCTCAGGATATAGTGCGTGCCTATCAACAACAACAATTAGATGTTGAACATTTAATACTAGCTCTGTTACAACAAGAAAATGGCTTAGCAGCACGTATCTTCAACCGTGCTGGTGTAGATGCTAACCGCCTGCAACAACAACTTGAAGATTTTACCCGTCGTCAGCCGAAAGTTGGGAGAGTCGATCAGCTTTACTTAGGTCGTTACTTGGATATACTGCTAGACTTAGCTGAGGAAGCGAGAGTCAGAATGAATGATTCTTACATTTCTGTGGAACATATACTTCTGGCTTTTGTAGAGGATGAACGCATCGGACGGCGGATACTCAAAAGCTTTAATCTAGACAGTGCCAAGTTAGAGGCTACTATTAAAGCAATTCGTGGTAGTCAAAAAGTTACCGACCAAAATCCAGAATCTCGCTACGAAGCTCTACAAAAATTTGGTAGAGACTTGACAGAACAGGCAAAAGCTGGTAAACTTGACCCCGTCATTGGTCGCGATGAAGAAATCCGGCGGGTAATTCAGGTATTATCTCGGCGTAGCAAAAATAATCCAGTCTTGATTGGTGAACCGGGGGTGGGTAAAACGGCGATCGCTGAAGCTTTAGCACAGCGGATAGTTAATGGTGACGTACCTGAATCTTTGAAAAATCGCCAACTCATCGCCCTTGATATGGGCAGTTTGATTGCTGGAGCAAAATACCGAGGTGAATTTGAAGACCGCCTGAAATCAGTTTTAAAGGAAGTTACGGAATCCAACGGTCAAATTGTCCTATTTATTGACGAACTACACACCGTTGTTGGTGCTGGTTCCGGACAACAAGGCTCAATGGACGCGGGAAATTTGCTCAAACCCATGCTGGCGCGAGGAGAACTGCGCTGCATTGGTGCGACCACCCTGGATGAGTACCGCAAATACATCGAAAAAGACGCAGCCTTAGAACGGCGTTTTCAGCAGGTATATGTAGATCAGCCCAGCATAGAAAATACGATTTCCATCCTGCGGGGACTGAAAGAACGTTATGAAGTACATCACAACGTCAAAATTTCCGATTCGGCGTTAGTAGCGGCTGCTACCTTGTCCGCAAGATACATAAATGACCGTTTCTTGCCAGACAAAGCTATTGACTTGGTGGATGAAGCAGCAGCGCAGTTGAAAATGGAAATTACCTCCAAGCCAACGGAATTGGAAACAATTGACCGCCGTTTAATGCAGTTAGAAATGGAAAAGCTGTCTTTGGCTGGAGAAGAAAAAGCTACAGCCCAAACAAAAGAGCGATTGGGGCGAATTGAGCGAGAAATAGCCGATTTGACGGAAAAACAGCAAGAATTGAATAGACAATGGCAAGGCGAAAAGCAATTATTAGAAGCAATTAGCGCCTTAAAGCAAGAAGAAGAAAAGCTGCGGGTGCAAATTGAACAAGCAGAACGTGCTTATGATTTAAATAAGGCTGCCCAGTTAAAGTATGGCAAATTGGAGGGAGTGCAGCGCGATCGCGAAATCAAAGAAGCCGAGTTACTGAAAATTCAGGCTGAAGGTACAACTTTGTTACGAGAACAAGTCACCGAAGCCGATATTGCTGAAATCGTCGCTAAATGGACGGGAATTCCTGTCAATCGCCTGTTAGAGTCGGAACGGCAGAAATTGTTGCAACTCGAAAATCACTTGCACGAACGAGTAGTTGGACAACAAGAAGCCGTAGCAGCCGTCGCAGCAGCAATTCGTCGCGCCCGTGCTGGTATGAAAGACCCTGGCCGTCCGATCGGCTCATTTTTATTCATGGGACCAACAGGAGTTGGTAAAACAGAACTCGCCCGTGCTTTAGCGCAGTTTCTCTTTGACTCGGATGACGCCCTCGTACGTTTGGATATGTCCGAGTATATGGAAAAACACTCGGTTTCTCGCTTAGTGGGAGCGCCACCAGGATACGTTGGCTACGAAGAAGGCGGTCAACTTTCCGAAGCAATTCGCCGCCGTCCTTACTCAGTGGTACTGCTGGATGAAGTTGAAAAAGCTCACCCAGATGTATTTAATATTTTGTTGCAGGTGCTGGATGATGGTAGAATCACTGATGCTCAGGGGCGAACCGTTGATTTCCGCAATACTGTCATTGTGATGACGAGTAACATTGGTAGCGAACACATCTTGGATATATCTGGGGATGACTCCCAGTATGAGAAAATGCGGAACCGCGTCATGGATGCTTTGCGATCGCACTTCCGCCCCGAATTTCTCAATCGCGTTGACGACTTAATTATCTTCCATCCCCTCAGTCGCAGCGAAATGCGGCAAATTGTTCGCATTCAACTCAAACGGATTGAAAATCTGCTTGCAGACCAAAAAATCTCCTTGGAGATATCCTCCGCTGCTTGCGATTACCTCACAGAAGTAGGATATGACCCAGTTTACGGCGCACGCCCCATCAAACGGGCAATTCAAAGAGAAGTAGAAAATGCGATCGCTACCAAAATTCTGGAGAATACCTTTATTGCTGGCGACACAGTTGTGATTGACAAAGGAGATAATGGATTAACCTTTAGTAAAAAAAAGGTAGTTAAAGTACCAGCACCGCAAAGTAAAACCTACATACTAGAAGCATCCAGCGAGGTTTGAAACCACCAAGACGCACCAAAGTGCGTCTTTTTATATACTCGAATATCCCTTCAGCAGCAAGTCTGCATATCAGCTCTGAAACTGTTACTTGAGCTAATTTTCTGGGAAACCTGTGATTGTAGATCCAATTCATTTTGGCAGTACGTCAGGCTAAATAGGTATATTTCATGCAACTTATCACCTCATTAGATATTAGAAATTCGGAATATTTTGCTAAAGACAGATTTATCAGCTATCACCACCAAATGCGCCTGATCTCCTCACTTGGTAGTAAGGTAAACAACATCTTAGAAATTGGAATTTTTAATTCGATTTTAAAAGAACTCCTCAAACTAAATGGCTACAACGTCACCACAGCCGATATTGACCCCAATTTAAAGCCAGATATAATTTTGGATCTGACAACAGACTTTTCATTGCCAAAAGATCGGTTTGATGTCATAGTACTTTTTCAGGTACTAGAACACTTGCCTTACCCTGAGTCAGAAAAAGCCTTGCAGAAACTTGCAGAAGCAACAAAGAGATTTTTGGTGATTTCTATTCCCTACAACACCCAATATTTGGCACTTCAACTGAGATTTTCTTTCTTACCCAGACCAAGACATTTATTCATAAAGATTCCGAAATTCTGGAGTACAAAACCTGTGTGTAACCAGCACTACTGGGAAATGGGATTAAAAGGATACTCCAAACAGCGAATTTTCAACTCCATAGCCAAAGCTGGGTTAACCGTTAAGCAAGAATTTCTAGACCCCACCAACCCATACCACTATTTTTTGGTATTAGAAAAAACTAAAATTACTTAGATCACAACTGAAATCAGCAGGGAGTAGGGAAATCCGAATCACGACTAGGGGGCAAACAATGCTAAAAAAAGGAACAAAAGTCGGAATTCAACATTTAAGATCCTAAATTGTTATTATAGCCTCTTGCTTTCTTTAGGCTTTTCCTTGAAAGCAGGGGATCGGGTGTGTTTGCCATTGTCATAATTCAGATACTTGCATCTAAAGATTACCAATTATGCGAGAACAAGGAACCATCACTATTCATACCGAGAATATTTTCCCGATCATCAAGAAATCCCTTTACTCGGATCACGAGATATTCTTACGGGAACTAGTATCTAACGCTGTAGACGCTATCCAGAAATTAAAAATGGTATCCCGTGCTGGAGAATACTCTGGCGATATTAGCGAACCGGAAATTCAAATTGCTATAGACAAAAATAACAAAACTCTCTCTGTCACTGATAACGGTATCGGGATGACAGCAGATGAGGTAAAAAAATATATCAACCAGGTTGCTTTCTCTAGTGCGGAAGAATTTATTCAGAAGTATAAAAGCGCATCCGACCAATCTATTATCGGTCACTTTGGTTTGGGCTTTTACTCCTCGTTCATGGTGGCGCAGAAAGTCGAAATCGACACCTTATCTTACAAAGAAGGAGCACAAGCAGTTCATTGGACCTGTGATGGTTCGCCAGAGTTTACTTTGGAAGATTCACCCCGCACCACTCGCGGTACAACAATTACTCTTCATTTGATGGAGGAGGAATTAGAATATTTAGAGACTGCACGAATTAAGAATCTTGTCAAGACTTATTGTGATTTCATGCCAGTCCCGATCAAACTGGATGGCGAGGTATTAAATAGACAAAAGGCGCCATGGCGCGAGTCTCCCAGTAGCTTAAGTAAAGAAGATTATTTGGAGTTTTACCGCTATTTATATCCTTTCCAGGAAGAACCTCTATTGTGGGTGCATCTGAATACAGATTATCCCTTCATCATCAACGGAATTCTGTATTTTCCCAAACTAAAGCCGGATGTAGATGTCACTAAAGGCCAGATTAAGTTATTCTGCAATCAAGTTTTTGTCAGCGACCACTGCGAAGAAATTATTCCCCAGTTCCTATTACCAATGCGGGGTGTGATTGATAGCACTGACATACCTCTGAACGTATCGCGCAGTGCTTTGCAAACCGATCGCACTGTCCGGAAAATTGGCGACTACATAGCTAAAAAAGTTGGCGATCGCCTCAAAGAACTGTACCGCGAAAATCGCGAACAATACATTAGTGCTTGGAAAGACCTCGGTACATTCGTGAAATTCGGGGTCATGAATGATGAGAAATTCAAAAAACAAGTCGAAGACATCCTCATTTTCCGCAGTACTGCTAAACTAGCAGAACAAGCAACTTCTGAAACACCAGCAGTACAGGTACAGTCTGAAGAAGGGGATGCTTGGCAAGATGTCACTTCTTCAACAACCTCTCCTACTTCTGTTGACGGTCAGTCATACACAACCCTGAAAGAGTATTTAGAACGCAACAAACAACGCCACCAAAACCGCGTCTTTTATTGTACAGACGAAGCAGCACAAGCTACCTACGTTGAACTGCACAAAAAACAAGGGTTAGAAGTCCTATTCATGGACTCCTTTATCGATACCCACTTCATCAACTTTCTCGAACGCGAATATCAAGATGTCAAATTTACGCGAGTAGACTCCGACTTGGATCAAACCCTGTTAGACAAAGACAAAGCCAAGGAAATTGTTGATCCGAAGACTAACAAAACCCGCAGTCAAACCATCAAAGAACTCTTTGAGAAAGCTCTCAACAAACCTAGGTTAAACATCCGCACTGAAGCCTTAAAATCAGATAATCCCCAAGGTACACCTCCTGCAATGGTGCTGCTACCAGAGATTTTACGCCGCCTACGGGAAATGAACGCCTTAATGCAACAGCAAACAGCAGAGTTTCCCGAAGATCATATTTTACTTGTAAATACTAATCATCCCTTGATTCAAAACTTGGCAACTCTCAGTCAAAGCAGCATCATTCAGGGTGAAGGCGAATCACCAACAGGTCAGCTAGTCAATATGATCTGTCAACATATCTACGACTTAGCACTTATGACTCAAAAGGGATTTGATGCTGAAGGGATGAAAGCCTTTGTTGAACGTTCCAACGAAGTCTTAACTAAGTTGACAGAACAGGCTGCTAAGTAACCTCATCCCCTAACCCCCTCTCCGTCTGCAAACAGGGAAATCCAAAATTTGAAAACACATCCTAGGAGTGGGGTAATAGCTTTTTGCTAGTCAAATGGTTCTATACAATAGGAGATCGCGTTCAAAATAAATTGGAGAATTTAGTCATTATGTCTCGTCGCTGTCAATTAACTGGTAAAAAGGCAAATAACGCTTTTGCCATTTCTCACTCTCACCGCCGCACTAAGCGCCTTCAGCAGGTCAACCTGCAAACCAAGCGCGTTTGGTGGCCCCAAGGAAACCGCTGGGTGAGACTCAAGCTGTCCACCAAAGCGATCAAAACTCTAGAAAAGAAAGGGTTAGAAGCGATGGCGAAAGAAGCAGGAATTAACCTTAATCATTACTAATTCCCAGGTAGTTTCTCAATCCACTTCTGTGGGTAAATACAGTAGTGAGGCTTAGCCTCATTACTGTCTTCACAATCGTTCATCCTGACCCTGTTGAACATACGAAAACTAAAGTTGAAAATAATACAAACATACAGCCTCTCCACACGGAGGGGCTTTTAAGTGTTTGATATTTTCTTGAGTATGATAAGTTTCTCAAACTAAGTGGGTACCATAAGCTTACTGCACTCATAACCACTTTTAAAATTCCACATGTGACCAAACAATTATTTTCTACTGATTGCTTGTGAGATTATGGCGTTACTATCCTTTTTGGGCTATAAATTAATAGTTCAGAGCTAATTCAAGATTTACCCGAAAGTCTAATCAATTCACAAAAAATATAACTTTCGTAGGAATCGATTGTGTAGATTGCGCCTATTTTTGTATTCAAATAATTTGAAGACTGACATGCAAATCCTGGATCAGTCATTTTTTCAATAACATCAGAAATTTAAAAACTTATAAATACTTGACGAGGAAGTGGCTATGTCCCTGAATAGCAAATTAGTCAAGGTAATCAAAAAATATTGTCAAACAATTTGCCAGCAATCGCAATCATCAATTAAAGAGCAATTGCTGTGGTTCGTAAGAATATACTTTCTTACTAGAAAGCAAACAGATTGGGTCAACTCCGGTTTCGTCTTACCAACGGTGGCGATGGTGTCACTAGTAGTTGTGCTGCTGACAACAGCAATTTTATTTAGGTCTTTTGAGAGGGCTAAAAATGCTAGTAATGTCCGTGTGAATGAAGTAGTTCTTAAAGCTGCTACTCCGGCATTAGAACGTGCTAAAGCAAAAATTAGCGAATTATTTGCCGATCCAACATTACCCAGAGCCGTTCCATCTAATGCCACACTTTATAACACCCTATTTTCTAAGCGACATGTCTACACTTTGGGCGATGAAACTCCCCTAACTTTAGCTTATGATTTGGACAAAGATAAAGATATTGAAGCACCTACAAGTGGAACTTTAGAAGAAAAAGAAATACTACAAACAGCTTGGAAATTTCCTGTTGATACCGATAATAACGGCAAATTTGATAGCTTTACTCTCTACGCTGTTTACTTCCGAAATCCACCTTATAGTGGTGCTAACCCTGCTCGCCAACGCAGTCCTCTTGATGGACGAACAGCACCTTTATCAAGCAATGCTTGTGATGCTGCAGGTGAAACTAGCGCCAGCTTGGTAGGTAGTTCTGGTTGGTATAAAACACCTACAGGTGAATTGAAGAAAAGCTTTTTTGTCTACGCAGTCACTGTTCCTATAACAAATAAAGGTAGTTTGGATGAAAAAAGCTATGAAGAATTTAAAGGAAACAGAGGTTTTTCAGCCATAGAAATGCAACAAGATCGAATTCAGTTGCCTATTACGAATAACGCTGTAGTGTATGAGGACGACTTAGATATCACACCTGGCCCACAATTTTATTTGAATGGACGTATATTCACTAATAGTAATTTCTTCACGGGGGAAAGTTTTCAAAATATCAGGTTATTTCAAGTCAGCAGTTTTAAATCCTGTTACTATGAGCGAGAAAATGGCAAAATCATAGTCGGAGGTAATGTTGGTACTAACTCTGCTATAGCAGCTTCTAATAATTATAAAAGTCCAACTGAAATAGATCTATTTGATGAAAATAATTTACCAACTAAAAAACAGCTTGAATCAAAACATGCATCATCCAATACAAATGGCCCAAACCAAGTTGCCTATAACAGTCAAGCTTACGCTGAACGTATAGACTTATTGGTAAAAGCTCAATTTGCTAGAAATAAGGATTATGACCCCCAAGAAGTCAAAGATAGTATAGCCAGACGCATAGCTAGTGACCCTAACTTAGACCCTGATAAAGTTCGACGGGAAGAATTAGAAATTTACTTCCGCAAGCGTACCAGACGTGTACCATTTAACGAAGTACCTCTTGGAACATCTGGTATTGGTAGCTACGATGAAACGAATGTTCTGCAAGGAACTGAAAATAGTGGTAGTAATAATAAGCTGCGACCACCAGATGCATGGATATATCCTACAGATACCAACACTACTTTGACATTAAAAACAACAAACTTACCTGCTACAGATCCTGACGTAGTAGAAACAACTCCTGTCAAAGAAAATGAGATAGGCGATCGCATATTGGTGGGGAACAACCTTCCTGAACTCAGATGGGATAACACAAAACAAGAATTTGTGGGAGAGAATAACCCCCAAGAAATCACTGGTGTGAAGTGGAACAGCAGCAACAAAACTCGTACCCGCACCACTCGCGTGAAACAATTAGCTGACTTGGGTGTGACAGGACGTGACGGTTTTTGGGAAAACGCAGCCGCCTCACCTCGCGCTGACAATCTTGATGTTGTGGGTGGTCTCCGCGTTATCACCGGCGCAGGTGTATATATGAAAACAGGTTCTTTATTACCAACACCTCCGCAGCCTGCAGATAATCTCAATACACCAGAAAAAGAAGATAAAGCTCCCGTAGTTTGGTCGGATGCTATGCCTATGCTCGTTCCCGATCCAAACAACCCAAGCAATACATCGCGTGGTCATTTAGTGATGCGTGCTACTGCAGTTTATCACTACAATGACGATCCCTATACCCCTCAAACAAAAGCAGCAGATACCCAAACACCCATTGCTTGCGTCAGTAGTTACTATAACCCAACCAACCAAAACACGATTGTCAATGGCACAATGGCACAGGTGAATGCTGGTACTCACTCTAACAACGGTGTGAGTTACGCTGTTCCTAGTACTACAGCCAAAGATATCACCAGGGGTCAAACTACAAATAGCGATGGACTGTTTACCACAGCTTCTGGCGCCGAGGATGTCACAAATACAGGTGTCTCTTTGATAGAGCGTTTGAAGTATCAAGCAAACTTAGTCTTTCCCAATGGTCAGTTTGTCAATCCGCTGCTGCGACAAGCCCTGAAAAAGCCCACAACTAAACCTCTGACCTTGTCAGAACAGTCTGCACTTGACTCCAGCATCTGCGCCATACAAATTGCTGATGGTACTCTTAAGACTGATGATAGCGTCATTCCCAATGATGCAATCAAAGAAACAGCTTTTCTTGACGCCAGACAAATTAAAGCCATTGATAAAGGTACACCTACAGGAAAATACGATCTCGAAATCGAACAGCGTCAACCTTTAGAAATTCGCGCTACTGTCATTGATTTAGACAAGCTACGCAAAAAATCAATCACTGGTACTTGGTCTAAAGAATACCTGCTACCAAACAGTGGAATTATCTACGCCTCCCGTGATGATGCGCGACCAGATCGCAGCGATCCAAGTAGTTCTAACGTCAGCGCCACTGACTACAAGCTAGACCCAAACCGTCGCCCCAACGCCATTATGTTGATTAATGGCAAAGACATCAGTCGTGAAAATGATTACAGACCAGAGGAAAACGGCTTAATTTTAGCAACAGACTTGCCCGCATATATCAAAGGCGATTTTAACCTACACACCAAGCAAGAATTCAAAGGTAGCGATTTTTTGAGTTCTCCAGACGATTGGACAACAGGCACAGATCCCAATATCAAATTTTACACCCGTTCTGACCGCGATCCAGACTTTGCTTGTCGTCCTAAAGACCCCAGGCTTCCAAAGTGTAGCACCGGTGAAACCTGGCGACCTGCATCAGTGCTTGCTGATGCTGTCACCGTGCTTTCTAATAATTTCCAAGAAGGTTTTCGTGATGATGGTGATTATGACCTGCGGAATAACCAGACAGATACCAGCGATGCAGCTAATGTGAGTAGTACTCGACTGAAAAACGGCTTCTGGGATAATAACTTTGTTACCTCTAGAAATTTTACAGACACTGACTATTCTGGCAGTAGTGGCTCTCCGCCCAACAGTTCTTATTTCAACAACTTTGTCACACCGATTCAGCGACGAGTTAGCTTTCCAGAGTACGTTATGGAAATGTGTCTCAAGATACCTGTATCGGAATGTACAAAACCAGAAGATTGGGTGGTTGGCTATGATGGTGATTTAAGCAAGCATTCATGGGAACTACCACCAGGTGCAGAGCGCAATAAACTCATGGCTGGTACTACAGCCTCACCAGCAAAAGGTTATGAGCGATACCCCCGCCGGGTTGCGTTTAAACGCAATTCCAGTGGTGAATTGGTTGATAAAGACAACAATGTGATAGATCCAAATAATATTACCAATCCTCCCATCGCTCTAGGAATCAAGAGTAGTAAGGTTGATAGTTCAGGAGTTGTACCTGATAGAGCAAACAATGCTTTGTGGTTTACTACGGTCAACTCATCCGATCCAGCTAATCCACCAACTCAGAAAGTATACACTAACACAACTCGTCTTTTTTACAGCTTTCCCACTGGTGCAGACGCAAAACACCAACCGTTGTTAGAACCAATCTTGCAGATTCACGTACTGAACAAAAATCCTAATAAAGATATAAAAGACACTACTACTTATCTCAACTTGGTTGAGTTAGGTACTGATTTGAAGCCCCAGAGCAAAAAAGATAGAGTGAAATATACCAGATGGCTGGCAAAAGCTACGGAGACTACATTTAATTTGGTTATTGCTGCGGGTGATACGCCTACTCGTGTAGGAAATACAAGCAACCCATATCATGAACACAACGGCGGTTTGCATAATTTCGTCCGCTTCATAGAAAGCTGGGATAATGGCGGTGCTGGTGGTGCAAGCAATCCAATCAACGCAAATATTACAGGTTCGTTCATTCAGTTTAAACGCAGTATTTTTGCAACAGCTCCTTTCCAAGTATTTACCAGACCCGGCGCTAACAATAATCCTAATGTCAAAAGTCTGTTTTCTGAAAGACAAGGAGTTTATTACAACACCGATAGTACTGGATATGGGGAAGCCCCTTTCTACATGGCTCCTAAACGGAATTGGGGTTTTGATGTAGCATTACTATCTCAAAACCCTGACTTGTTCGCTCAGCGTTTTGTAATCCCTAATACAGATCCACCTGACGAATACTATAGAGAAGTTCCTCGAGACGATCGCTGGGTACAAACCTTGCTATGTGCAGTTCAAGCAGAAGACGATAAAACAAAAAACGGCTTTGATACTGGATTCAATATCAAAATCTACGACTCAACTACAAACACTACTACTACAACAAGTACTAAATATGCGCTACCTGCGTCTGAACGTCCCAGTACTTGTCCAGTGACTCCAACTTGAGTTCTTTCTCTGATAGTTGCAAGTCTGGAGTAAAGTCCACCTCTGCAAACATAAATTCCAGCTTTGCTCACCAACTGCAAGGAGAAAATGATCATGAAACTGCACATACTGCAAAAACGACTTCCTCATTCTTGTGATGCTGGTTTTACGATTGTCGAATCGCTGGTAGCACTACTGGTAGCAGCAATTTTACTAGCAGCGATCGCACCTGTACTTGTTCTCTCAACTGCAACTCGCGTGCAATCCAGAAGAGTAGAACTCGCAACTCTAGCAGCTCAAACATATATTGATGGTGTGAAATCAAATACCATTGCCGATCCACCTCCCACAAATCCTATTACTATGGCTCCAAATCAATACAGTGTTCCAACCGCAGGGAGTTTAACCTGCAACACAGCAGGTGATTATTGTTCGTCACCATCAAAAGATTTGTACTGTATAGATGGTGATGGTGATGGTAAATGTACGAATACTAGTGCCAAAGATTTAATAATTCAAGCTTTTCGATATAACTCCCAATCTTCTCAGGCTAACAACGGTTATAAATTAGGTTTACGTATTTACAGAGCCGATGGTTTTAAAGGTAGTGCTGCTTTGAAAAAAAGTACTAAACAAGCTACTTTCACGGGTGGAATAGGCGATCGTAAAGCACCACTACTAGAGATGACTACTGAAATCGCCAAAGCTCAAACCTCCTATAGCTCTTTATGCCAAAGACTTGGTGGTTGCAAATAATTAGAGGAGCAATGAAAGCATAATGAATACACTGAGATGGGTGTTAAGTACTCAGCTAAAAATATGGAAGCAGCACAAAAAAAATAGCGGCTTCACACTGATTGAACTACTAGTGGCGATGATTTTGGCAGTTCTTGTCATCACGCCTTTGCTAGGATTTATGCTCAATATTTTAGATAGCGATCGCCAAGAGCAAGCTAAGGTCAACTCTGAACAGGAAATTCAAGCTGCTGCTGATTTTATCACTCGTGATTTGCAACAGGCTTTTTACATCTACGATGCAACTGGTGTGGATGCGATCAAAGATGAACTTCCATCTGTTACAGGTGGACAACCAGTACTCGTCTTTTGGAAGCGAGAATTTGCTCCAGAAGCGGCTATTACCAAAACAAAAGATAGCGGCGGAAAAGAGATCAATTTTAAAGACGACGCCTTTGTCTATTCATTAGTTGCCTACTATTTAATCAAAGATAGTAACGCTAATTGGTCTAAAGCAGCACGCATTGCCAGATTTCAAATTAAAGACGGCTATCTTAATAGCAATGGCAGTACTTGCACTAAAACATATGATACTACTAGTAAGTTTAGCCTCTGTCCTGATGTTGGTTTTAAACCATTGGACTTATCACAAAATGGTAAAACCATACAAGAAAAGATGAATGGCTGGACAAAATTAAAAGATCAAGATTACACTCAAAAACCAATTGTTTTAGTTGATTTTATTGACCAAACCACAACAACGCAAAAAGCACCAGATGCGACTTGCCCTTCAGGGTTTGCCGTTGTGCCATCCAGTCTTACCAGTAGTACTTCAACAACGAAGAGAACAGGCTTCTATGCTTGCGTACAGTCGGTAAGCTCTAGTAATAAAAGCATAGCTGAGATTTATTTACGTGGTAATGCTCTAGCTCGTCTCAACAATGATGAAAATAAAATCATTTATAATTCCAGCCAATTGACTTATTTTCCACATGCAAAAGTCAGGGTTGAAGGACGTAGTTTTATCTTTACTAAGTAGACTATTCAATATTCACCAGCATCAAAACCATAAGCAAGTTAATGATGTCACAAAAATATTATTCACAGAAACTCATAAAAAGATTAAAAAAACTACAAATAAAAACTATTTATGATGTCTTCATCCATCGACAAAAGAACGCAGGCTATACCTTAATAGAGATGATTGTTGTAGTACTAATGGTAGGAATTTTAGCAGCAATAGTTAGTCCTACTTGGTTGGTCTTTGTTAACAGACAGAGAGTAAATAAAGCTAGCGACGCAGTCTTTGCAGCACTTCAAGAAGCCCAGCGAGAAGCTAAGAAGAAAAAATTAAGCTATAGTGTGAGTTTTAAACATGAAGACGGAATTCCCAAAATATTAATTCATAATGGCAAGATTCCACCTGCTTCTGGATGGAAGAATTTAGGCGAAGATATGGGATTTAAATCAGGTCAAATTGCTTTGTATACTAACCTTGATACTAAATTTCAGGGAGATGGCAGTAGTGCTAATAAGAAAGCCTCTGCAAAAGTCGATTATCAAAAATCAGGAAGTGGGACTATTACTTTTGATTATATGGGAACTCTTCATGATGTGAATCTGGGAACTGCTGGTGGTTCCTCAGATCAACTTGGCTTCAAAATCGCTGTTGCTGTTCCTAAAACCGGAAGCTATGAAGCTACAAACGTCAGACGATGTGTGATTTTAGATACTCTCATTGGTGGAATGCGTACAGCAAAAGATAAAGAATGTGAATAGTTTCTGTACAATTTTACTCAAAAATCAATATAAATACTGAAGATGAAATCGCACCCAGAAAGCAAACTATATTTACTAAGTGCAGTTTTTATTTTTGGAAAATATCACAATTATGAGGATGTTTTAGCTACTAAGTATTTGATTATTTTTAATACCAAAAAATAATAAATGAATTTGATTATGAATCAAGAATACCTAGATTTTACCGTAGCCATACCCACTTATAACGGTGAAAGTCGCTTGCCAAGATTGTTAGAGCTATTGCAAAATCAAATTAATACCGAACATATTTCTTGGGAAATTATTGTTGTAGATAATAACAGCACTGATAATACAGCAGCTATTGTTAAGACTTATCAAACAAATTGGCAACGTCCTTATTCTTTAAAGTACTGCTTTGAAGCTCAACAAGGAGCAGCACACGCCAGACAGCGAGCAGTGGAGGAAGCTAAGGGGAAATTTATAGGTTTCCTTGATGATGATAATTATCCAGCATCCAACTGGGTGGCAGCAGCGTATGCATTTGGGCAAGCGCATCCCCATGTAGGAGCATATGGTAGCCAAGTTCACGGTGCTTTTGAAGTTGAACCTCCAGAAAACTTTGAGAAGATAGCTTGTTTTTTAGCCATCAATGAACGGGGTACAGAACCTCATAGATACGAACCACAATTAAAGATATTACCTCCAGGAGCTGGCTTGGTCGTTCGTAAACAAGCTTGGTGTCAAACAGTTCCTAAATGTCTTTTTTTAAATCACAAGGGTAGAGAAGCACTGTTAGCAAGTGAAGATTTAGAAGCAGTGCTATATATCCAGTTGGGCGGTTGGGAAATTTGGTATAACCCAGAAATGCATATTTACCATCAAATTCCAGCATGGCGTTTGCAAAGAGAATATTTAATTCGTTTATTTCGCTGTGTTGGCTTAAGTCGTCATCACCTGCGTATGCTCAGAACGCAACCTTGGTTACGACCTCTAGCGAGTTTGGGATATTTTATCAATGACTTGCGCAAAATTACACTTATTTTACTTAAGTATAGAAGTTCTATTCAAAGTGATTTAATCGTTTCCTGCGAGATGGAACTTTTAGTGAATAGTTTGTTTAGCCCTTTCTATCTAATGACAAAAAGGTTAAATTCTGTTTAACAAGGAATACATAGCATCAATCAATATTTTTAAATATGATTAATAATCTAATTACAGATTCGATTGAGAATCAATCCTTAGATTTTACTTTAGCAATCCCTACATATAACGGAGAAAATTTATTACCTCGTTTACTAGAAAAATTATGTTCACAAATTGGAGTAGAAGACTTGAAATGGGAAATTATTATTGTTGATAATAATAGTACCGACAACACAGCCGCAGTGATTCGTCATTACCAAAATAATTGGCAGATTAATTGTCAGTTAAGGTATTTTTTGGAAACCAAACAAGGAGCCGCCTTTGCCAGATTACGTGCTGTAAGTGAAGCAAAAGGTGAGCTAATTGGGTTTTTAGATGATGATAATCTGCCTGCATCTGATTGGATTGCACAAGCTGTTGCTTTTGCTAAAGAATATCCTCGCGCCGGAGCTTTTGGTGGTCAAATACACGGTGATTTTGAAATCCAGCCACCAGAAAATTTTGCTAGAATCCAAAGCTTTTTGGCTATCAGAGAACGTGGAGACAAACCAAATTTATACGAGCCAATAAATTTAAGCCTTCCTCCAGCAGCAGCGATTGTTATTCGTAGAAAAATATGGCGCGATCGCGTTCCTAGTCGTCCATTTTTAACCGGAAAAGTTCCAGGAAAAATGGTGCAAGGCGATGATTATGAACCATTGCTTTATATACACAAGGCAGGTTGGGAAATTTGGTACAACCCAGCCATGCATACTTATCATCAAATTCCACATTGGCGATTAAAAAAAGATTATTTATTATCCTTAGCTCGTAGTTGTGGTT
Organism: Fischerella sp.; assembly: GCA_026419705.1. Taxonomy (GTDB): domain Bacteria; phylum Cyanobacteriota; class Cyanobacteriia; order Cyanobacteriales; family Nostocaceae; genus PCC9605. The sequence goes on along the minus strand of JANZYY010000003.1, from coordinate 5,396 downwards.
TGTGTATTTATTACCTGCGCTTGATCAATGCTCAAAACTGGCAAAAACCAATTATCTTCGTGAGAACTATTTTGGGAAACTTGTGTCGATTATTACAACATATGATTAAGTATAGGAGGCAATTACAAAATGATGCGATCGCACTTGTGGAAATGGAATTTTACTTGAGTAGTATGCTCAGTCCTTTTTATTTTTTTAAAACACTGATATGGAAGTGATCGAGGCATTATTTAAATTTTTATATTCCCAAAATATTACCGCTTTTATATTCCCAAAATATTACCGCACTATTTTATTTCAATTAAATATGGAAATTCACTTTTATTACTATTGTTATAAAATATTATCACAATTATTATTATGCCCCTTATTTCTATAATTATTCCAACCTATAATAGCGAGAAAACAATTAAAGATACAATCGAATCAGTTTTGGAACAAACTTTGACAGACTATGAGTTAATTGTAATTAACGATGGCTCATCTGATTCAACATTAGATATAGTTTCACAATTCCATGATTCTAGGATAAAAGTATTTTCCTATCCTCATCAAGGGGCAAATGTTAGCCGTAATCTTGGTCTGGCTCATGCAGCTGGAGAATTTATTAGTTTCTTAGATGCAGATGATTTGTGGACATCTGATAAACTTGCTAGTCAGATGAAGGCATTGCAAGAAAACCCTCAAGCGAGTGTTGCTTATAGTTGGACTGATTATATAGATGAGAAAGGTGAATTTTTGCTTGCAGGTATGCATATTACTGCAAATGGAAATGTGTATGAACAGCTATTAGTAAACAATTTTGTAGAGAATGGTTCTAATCCTTTGATTCGGAAAGAGGCTCTCCTTAAATTAGGTGGATTTGATGAAAATTTGAGTGCTGGTCAAGATTGGGATATGTGGCTGCGATTAGCAAGAGAATGCAGTTTCGTTGCAGTACCTAAAGTTCAGATACTATATCGAAAAAGTTCTAATTCCTTGTCTTCTAATCTCGCAAGACAAGAAAAAGCTTGCCTGAAAGTACTTGATAAAGCGTATAATGATAGTCCGAAATATTTACAAAATCTTCGTAAACAGAGCCTTACTAACCTGTACAAATACCTGACTTGTAAAGCAATGGAGAAGCCATTCAATCGACAAAAAGGTTCAGTAGCGGCTAGATTTTTATGGAAATATGTCATCAACGATGCTTCAAGATTAGATCATATAAAATTAACGCTAAAACTCTTCTTAAAAATAGTATTGATCGCGACACTACCCTCTAATTTATCAACAGCATTATTAACTGGCATAAAGACGAAAACGAAGACAGCGATCAAATCATAAATATCCGGAAAATCGAAAGCATACCAGTAAATAAAAAATAGATATACTGGTGTGTTTTTAATGAATGCAAAATCATTTTTTCAAAAATCACTCTAGTAGTGGCTTCACACTGCTGGAGATTTTGGTAATAACTTTATTAATTGGTATATTAGCTGCGATCGCCCTACCCAATTGGTTGGCTTTTGTAGACATTCAACGCCTCAATGCTGCTCAAAGTGAAGTTTACCGCGCCATGCGCCAGGCCCAAAGCCAAGCCATCAAAGAAAAATTGACCTGGCAAGTTAGCTTTCGCGAACACAACGGTGTTGTGAAGTGGACAGTTCATCAAGCTGAAGCAGGTAAATTCATTCCTGATAGTGTCAGTAGCAACGATAATCTATGGCATAATCTTGCTCAAAATATTCGTATCGATCAAGAGAAAAATAACAAAGGTAAATACGAGACAACTTTACGAAAGCAACCTTCACAGCAAGTTTGGCGAGTGATATTTAACTATCAAGGTTGTCCCGTATATGAAGTTGGAAATGAATGTCTCCATACATCACTACAAGCACTAGGACAGATAACCTTGTACAGTCAAAACGGTGGTAAAGCCAAACGTTGTGTCTACGTTTCGACAATTTTAGGGGCGATGCGAATGGGAAAAGACCACACCCAAGCCAACGCAAACGACAAATACTGCTATTAAGATATTATTGGTTGAATTTACACAAGAAATTACGTGCTAAAATCACCAAAAATTGCCACACAGCACTTGATTATTTTTACTCGTTATCCAGAACCAGGCAAAACAAAAACGCGGCTCATAGCCGCTTTAGGAACTGAAGGTGCTGCTGAACTCCAACGCCAGATGACCGAACATACACTATTTCAGGTTCAACAATTGCAAAAGACAACTGCTGTTTCTGTAGAACTGCGTTTTGCTGGTGGCAATATTGAACTGATGCAAAATTGGTTGGGGACTGATTTAGTCTATCAGTCTCAGGGTGAAGGAGATTTAGGGAAGCGAATGGGGCGATCGCTCTTGAATGCTTTTGATGCAGGTGTACAATACGCAGTCATTATCGGCACTGATTGCCCTGGTGTCAATGCCCAGATTCTTGCAAAAGCCTTTGTAGAACTCCAGCAATGTGACCTTGTGCTTGGGCCAGCAATCGATGGTGGTTATTACTTGATTGGTTTGCGGCGTCCTGTTACAGAATTATTCATTAACATAGACTGGGGAACGGATCAAGTATTAAAACAAACTGTAGATATTGCCCATCAACTTAATTTATCAATAGTTTATTTGCCGACCTTAGCCGATGTTGACCGTCCAGAGGATCTGTTAATTTGGGAAAAAGTTATTGCTGGGGAGTAGGGATGAGACAACGTCGTTGGTTGTCAATTCTCTAGTAGCTTCTATTCTCACTACAGGTATAACTAGTATAAAATAGCACTAAATATTTCCGGAAGACACTAGTAACCGTAAGTGTTACCGTGATGTATTGGCAAAGACAAGAAAAATAATTATACCAATTCTCAAAAATAGAACTACACATAGATCGTAGTGAGTACTTAAGTAATCACTAGCAACCAAGAACATTTGTAGTCATTTTTTGGAGAAACGGTATTAGTCACCCAAAAATCTCGGTTTTCAACAATCCCTCAGGAATTGGAATCTTCAAGGAATTTGAAATAGAATAGTCACTCATTCTTACTGAGTACGAGATGATGTATGAATAACAATTTTGCTGCTATTACTGCTGCCCGTACACTCAAGGTGGTTGGGATAATTTTAATTTTGTCCTTTTTGCTTGACTTCGTGATTTTGTTGTTTCCTTTCCAACCAACTAATCGCATATGGCAAATAGAGTTAGCAACAGCTTTGGTCGATCGGGGAATTGTACCCTTAGTGGGCCTGGCTATGTTGTTTGCTGGGTATTGGGCTGATACTGTTAACGATGGTCGCCCGTCTGGTATAGATTTAAGATTTCCAGCATTGGTATTATCCTGTATCTTGGGCTTGATGTTCTTGCTAATTTTTCCTCTGCACCTTAATAATGTACGTCAAGCAAGTGTTCAAAGAGTAGAGCAAATCAACAAAGATGCAGAGCAAGCAGAAACCCAACTACAAAACCAGCTATCACAAGTGCAAGCGCAATTGAGCAACGAACAGGTCAAAGCGGAATTAGAAAAACAGAAAAACCAAGTTAAAGCTCAATTTAGCGAACTGCTCAAAGATGAGCAGAAGTATCAGCAAGCACTTAATAACCCTAACCTTCCCCCAGCTGTAAAAGACTTACTCAAGAAGGCTAAAGCAAATCCCCAAGAACTAGATAAATTTATTGCTCAGCAAAGCGATCCCGAGCAAGTTGCCAAGCAGCGACTTCAGAAAATTCGTCAGGATAAAGAAGAAGCTGAAAAACAAGCTAAAGAAAGAGCATGGAAATCTGGACTGCGAATTGGGATGAGCAGTTTGTTATTGTCCATCGGATACATTATCATCGGCTGGGCAGGATTAAGAAGTATGGGCGCTACACAAGGTAACGTACGCAAAGCTACTGCACGTTAGTACCGCTGCGCTGTTTTAGATGGCAAGCTTACTTCCACCGCCTTGTACTAAGCTATTGTGCATTTAATTTGCACGGCCCATCCCACATTATTTATATATTGCGTGCAAATTATAGATTTCCTCTTTGTGTCTTGGTGTTTTGGTTTGGTGTTTCAATCATTTTTTTCACCAACAAGACACTAAGACTCCAAGAACAATATATTTCCAAGACTCAGCAGGCTCTATAGATTTTTGATTTGAGAGTTTAAATTTTGGATTAGATTTTCTTAAAAACATGTATGCGGTATTTACGTAGTTTTGAGAATTATTTATAACAGATAATTATACTATTAATGAGCTTGAAATGTTCTCGATTTACATATTGACTTATAACGAAGAACTAGATATATCTGCTTGTATTGAGTCGGCAATGCTCTCAGATGACATTATTGTCGTGGACTCATACAGTAGCGATCGCACTGTGGAATTCGCCAGTCGCTATCCTGTCCGTATCGTTCAACACGCTTTTGAAAGCCACGGTCGTCAACGCACATGGATGCTAGAAAATATACACCCGAAATACGAATGGGTCTACATTCTTGAAGCTGACGAACGCATGACGCCAGAACTATTTGCTGAATGCGAACAGGCAATTCACAATCCAAACTATATCGGCTACTATGTTGCCGAGCGCGTCATGTTCATGAATACCTGGATTCGCCACAGTACCCAATATCCTCGCTACCAACTGCGTCTTTTCCGCCACGGTAAAGTTTGGTTTGTAGATTACGGTCATACAGAACGAGAAGTTTGTGAGGGAGCAACTAGCTTTTTAAAAGAAACCTATCCGCACTACACTTGTAGCAAGGGTTTGAATCGCTGGATTGAAAAGCATAACCGCTATTCTAGCGATGAAGCCAGAGAAACCCTACATCAACTAAAAAATGGAAACGTCAACTGGTGGCATTTGTTCTTTGGTAGTTCAGAAGTTGAACGTCGCCGCGCCCTCAAAGATTTATCTTTGCGCTTACCCGCCAGACCCCTGCTACGTTTTTTGTATATGTACTTTATTTTGGGTGGTTGCCTGGATGGACACGCTGGCTTAGCTTGGTGTACATTGCAGGCATTCTACGAGTATCTGATTTTGCTTAAAGTCTGGGAAATGAAGCACATGCCCACACCCAGCTTAGATACTAAAGTTGTTGAATCAGTTATTATTCATTAATCATCGACTTGGTGTCTTAGTGTCTTGGTGGTTCAAGAAAACTTATTTTTCACCACCAAGACACGAAGATAAGTCACTTAAAAATTAAGTGGAAAGCGTTAAATTTTTTGGCAGTTTGTAAATAGCGTTGCACAATGATCTTAGAGATTTTTTTGAACTTTTGCATATGAGTGCAAAGAATCACAAGCTGGCGTCTCTATGCAACAGATAGGTGTATCTTAATTTTTGAACAGACAGAGTTGACCGATTCAAAGTATGGCAGGACATAGTAAATGCTGTCTCTTATACACATCTCCGAGCCCACGAGACCAG
>JANZYY010000039.1:334-17018 GCA_026419705.1 Fischerella sp. | reverse complement strand
CGCTAACCCCACAAGGGCGATCGCTGCTAGCACACACCCCCAATAAGCAGTACGAACTGTCCTGGCTTGCACAATAAACTGCTGACATTTCATGTCGATTGTCACCAGTAAGATTGTGGGGATCGATATTCCCAGTTCCTCGTGCCAATCGACCTGATACAGAGTTGGTAAAAACTCAAGGGGAGCCAATTCCAATTCTGAAAAACTGTGCAGTCGCCACAGTGCATACAACAGTGACCCAATATTCAGTAAGAGCAACCCCCGAAAGATTTGACTGGCACGTTCGACTGGAAACAACGAAAGCAGGCAAAACAACATTGCCAGTCCGAAACTGCTTAGCAGTTTAGAAAATCCGGCGATGCCTAAAATAGCCGCAGCGGCAATCATTTGCACGGCTTCAATACCAATCAAGGACGTCCACGACATCAAGGCAACACCAATTTTGACTGGAGCGCCATAACGATTTCCTAACAAAGTCCAAATTTGTTCAACGCTGTGCCAATAGAATTTAACAAGGGTGAGTAGTGCTAAAAATCCTAAACCAAGCGAAACGGCGTAAAGGCTTCCGGCTGTGCCAATCGCCAGGGCCTGCTCTGCGGTTCCCAGGATAAAACCCAAACCGTAGTGAGCAGAAACTAATAACGTTGCCAGCGAAATAATGTCTAATGAGCGATTTGGGGGTGATGGCATGGTGGCAGCATGAACTAATTGCTAGTTGATTGATGGATTGCCGCTGTTGTGTTTCTGGTAAAATCCCTGTAGAGACGAGAAATTTCGTATCTCTACATTTGGATTTTGACTCTTAATTCTTGTGACTAAGTTTAACCCGATCGCTTGGGATGGCAGGCTTGCCCGGGGGTTTTGCAAGTGGTACAATCAACTCGGCTTCCTGTTTGAGGTCATCATCCCCTTTAGTTTGATCGATTTCCACATAGACGCGATTTAGTTCTTCGAGTTTGGAAGTAATTTCCATCTTCAGTTTAGTAGCAGTTTCAGCCACTCAGTCAATGACTTTGTCGGTCAAGAAGAAGCGATTGCTGATGTAGCGAGTCAATAGTACAGTTGAGATAGCAAGAGCGATCGCATACCTAGCAGCAAATTATGAATTTTGACTGCGAGCGCATATAATCTCGTTTGTCAACAACCAAACAGTATTGTGGAGCAAATGTACAACGTCGGCGATTGTAACTAAAGTTTGTTTACCTTATAAAATTTTATCAATCAAGACACACCAGCTGTCAGGTGTGTTAGGACATCATCCGAAAAAATTACTGGGGGCGATCGCTGACAACAAATTTCAGAGTCAAAGCACAATTACAGCAGTAGAAACACCAGCGATCGCTAAGAAGATGTGATTTTTTTCTGCTGAATAATTGTTTTGAGCGTTGCTAGCAACTCTTGGTCTTTGTAGGGTCTCACAAAGTAAGCAACAGCTCCCATTCGGCTAGCAAGTTGTTGATATTTTTGGCTGTCGTGATTGCTGAGCATGACTACTGATACTTGAGCTAGCAGAGAATTTTGCCGACAGTAGCTGAGAAATCCAAAGCCATTAAGAATTGGCATTTCAATGTCACACACAACCAATTGAATCTGGGAATTTTTCTGTAGCTGTTTGATGCCTTCTAGTCCATCGTTTGCTTGTACAACTCGATAACCTGCTGCTTGTAATGTCTGAGCCAAATTTTGCTCCAAGTTGTTAGTACGATCGATAACTAGGATAGTTTGGATTTCCTCCTCCAGCTTTATCGGCAAAGTGTGAGTTACAGTAGTTTCTTCAATAGGAGGAGTATGGGAAAGATTAAATTTAATAGCGGCTGGATGAACTTGCAAACGATGGAGCGTTTGGTTGAGTAGAGCAGCAACATCAATTACCACAGCTAAACGACCATCTGCTAACAAAGTACAGCCATAGCAATAACTAGGGAGTGCAACTACAGAACTAAAGGATTTGAGAATCAATTTTGGTTCTGAGATTAGGTGTTCAATTGCTGATTCTAAGGCGAGAAGTTGCTGTTGTTGCCTCAGCACTAGTATCATTACGTCCGTAATTGCAGGGGGGTCTGCTTTTGTGAGAGCCTGATCAGAAATGGTTGGTACCATGAGCCATTTATCGCTCAGCAGTTCAGATAGTTTATACAGTGGTAGCTTTACTCCCTTCCAGTACAAGAACTGCTGTTTTCCTGCTTGGAGAATCTGGTCGGCTTTGGAAGGCAAATGTTCCTCAATACTGTCATAAGGTAAGGTGAAGACAGTAGTACCTACTTGCCAGACTAGTAATTTGCTGGCATTCAAAGTTCGTTCTACAGGCGCATCTCTAGAGTGTACCTCTTGGGTAGTTGAAATGGGAAAAGCTGGAGAAATGGACGGACTATCAAGATTTGGCTGAATTTTAGGAGCTGCTTTCTCCTCAGCAGGAGACTGAGGTTCTAAAAGCCGAGTTGCTGGTGGAATTGAAGTCAGGCTTGAGGTACTAGATGAGGTACTAGAAAGGATTTTTGCTGCTGTTGCCAAAGCTGCTTGTTGAGCTGCACGAAACCCTGCTAAAGCCATTTTCCCAATCGTGACAGCATTCTGAGGATTTGTTTTGAGGGTAGCAATAGTAGTTTGGGCAATAGCAACAAACTCACCAAGAGCTAAAGTTTCGCCCATAGTTGCCAGAAATTTAGCCTCAATTTCAATTTCTGTTGATAATTCTTCAGCTTTAAAGCTAGATTTAGTCAGGATTTTTTCCAAGCGTTCTAGCGCCTGATTTACTGCTGTTTTCAGTATTGACTCAGCTTCATTTTGACCTGATTCTACAGCTAGCGTGAGACTTGTTTGGGCATTGGGGTTGAAGTCAAGCTGATTTTCTAACCGAGCTAAGACAGATTCTGCTTTGCCTAGCGTGCTTTTTGTATCATCTTGTTGAGTATTGTTTTGAGTAAAGACCATCAGCCGCAGATACTCATAGACTTGCAATATCTGCTGTGCTAACTCAAAGTCAATTTCGAGTTTTTGCTGTCCGAGAAAATGAAGTACCTGCGCAAGACGACCGCCAAGATGGTAGATGGCAGCAAAGTTTTCTTGGGCTGCTTTTGCTCTCAAGGTTTGGAGACTTTGTAATAGCTTCTGCAGCCGCGATTGACTGTGATTGTAGAGAAACTCTAGTAGGTCTTGTTCAATACTTCGTATTATTTCTAGAGATTCTGAGAAGAAAGTTTGGTTGGTTTGGTTTCGCTGTTGGGAGTCAAAGACCATCATTGAAAAATTGGGTTTCAATTCAGACGGTACGCGTACAGGTATTAATCAAATATTTCCTGGGAAAAGAATTGCTTGAAGGGACTTTGAGGGATTTAAGCTTCCTAATATCGCCAGAAAATTTCAAAGTCTCATTAATTGCGAAACCAGTTTGAGTAGGATCAAACCTGCGCTCATGAGCACCTATTCACAATGCCACAGTTCCAAACCTGGCGATTGCTCCTTACCTAAATAAGCTGGAACTAAAGCTCATCTAACTGCTGGTCAACAGTCGCCGCTAGCTCAGTTAGGGACTCAGCTAAGGCTTGAGATTTTTCGGAAGTCTGATGGGCGAGGTTAGTAACTGCCAAAATAGATTGGCCGATCCAGTGAGAATTTTGTGCCTGGTTAGCAGCAGCTTGGATAATTTCCTCTACTACCTTATTCACCAAAGAACTGGTAACGGCAATCCGATCTAACTGTTGCTGAATTACTCCTAGCGATTGTGTCCCAGCAACGACCTGTTGAGTTCCAGCCTCCATGACTGCAACTACTTCATTAGTTCCTTTAGTGATATAAGCAACTAAGGGTTGAATTTCGGCGATTACTTCTAATAACTTTAGCCTCAGCGCACGTACTTTCTCAGCATTGGCAGTCACAGATTCTTTGCTGCCATTTTCTGATTTACTTGCGGCTATAGTTACATTGATGGTTTGACTATTCATTTGTTCTGTTAAGTTACTCACTAAGTGCACTAAATCGGAGAGTTTTTGACAATACTGACTCAGGTGCTTCGTTTTGACAGCGCTATCTGTCACTACTTCCTGAAGGGCAGAAATACTGTTTACCGTTTGTTTTACTGTTTCCTGTCCTTGCTGTAGTGTCCGGTCGTTCCGCTGTACTTGGATTTTTGCTTGTTCAGCAGTGGCTGTTATGCTTTTGCTTGCATCAGCAATTCCCTGAATTTGCTGGAGGGTAGCAGCCAGAGACTCGGAAAGATTGGCCGCTGTGTTTGAGAGAGTCTTGACAGAAATTTCCCGATCTTTGAGGAGTTTAGCAAGTTGTTGCAGCAACTCCTGTTGTGGTTGAGATTGCTGTCGAGAAAAACTTTCCACTACTTGGTAGGCGAGAGCATTTCTTTCTATGAGTTTGGCGTTGTCGAGGGCAAAGCCTACCTGCGTAGCAATCTGCGAGAACCACCTGATTTCATGCTGTTGCCACACCCGTGGTTCGGAGCATTGATGGGCAACTAATAAGCCGAGGATTTTGCCTTCGTTGAGAATTGGAGCTACTAAATTTGCCTTCACCGCCAGCTTTTCTAGCTGCTCGATGTAACAGGGAGTCAGTCCGGCTTCGTAAATATTATCTGTGGCTTTGACGCGACCATTTTGGTACTTTTCCATGTACCTAGCTTCAAAACAGGGGTCTTTAATTGTCACTCCTAAAGCTTTCGGCCAGCCAGGAGCAACTGATTCAGCAATCACCACTCCTTGGGAATTTTGATCCAAGCTGTAGACAACTGTGCGATCGCACTCCAGTATGCGACGGACTTCTTTAACACTGACTTTGAGAATATCTTCCTCTTTTAAAGATTTGCGAATGTAGGTAACGGTGTCGGTAAAATATTGCGTCCACTCGGTTTCGGTATCTGCTTGTTGGCGCAGATTGGCAGCGTTGGCAATAAGTGTGGCGTTGTCGAGGGCAAAGCCGATTTGCATGGCAATCTGGGAAAACCACCGAATTTCATGCTGCTGCCATATCCGCGGTTGGGAGCACTGATGGGCAATCAACAAACCTAGTAGCTTACCTTCGTTGATAACCGGTGCTACCAGGTTAGCTTTAACTGCTAGCTTTTCCAATTGCTCTATGTAACACAGAGCCAGTCCAGCGTCGTAAATGTTGTTTGTGGCATTGACGCGACCATTTCGGTACTTTTCAATATACTTGGTTTCAAAACAGGGGTCTACAATCTTGACTCCCAAAGCTCTAGGCCAGCCGGGAGCGACTGATTCGTAAAGCACTACTTCTCGACATTCTGCATCCATTCCGTAGATGACGACGCGATCGCTGTTTAGTACCCGACGCACTTGTTCCACTGCAGTTTCGAGAATATCTTCCTGCTTGAGAGAGGCACGAATATGCCCAACAGTTTCGGTAAAATATTGTGTCCATTCGGTTTCGGTATCTACTTGTTGGCGCAGATTGGCGGCGTCGGCGATGAGTGTGGCATTTTCGAGGGCAAAACCGATTTGCATGGCAACTTGGGAGAACCAGCGGATTTCATGGGGTTGCCATAGCCGCGGTTGGGAACACTGATGGGCAACTAGCAAACCTAGAATTTTGTCTTCGTTGAGAACCGGTGCCACAAGATTAGCTTTAACTGCCAGTTTCTCCAACTGCTCGATGTAACACGATGTCAGTCCAGCTTCATAAATATTATCAGTGGCTTTGACGCGCCCGTTGCGGTACTTTTCTATGTACCTGGCTTCAAAGCAAGGATCTTTAATTGTTACACCCAAGGCTTTTGGCCAGCCAGGAGCAACCGATTCGGCAATTACTACTCCTTGCGAGTCTCGAGCCAGACTGTAAATAACTACTCGTTCACTCTGAAGTACGCGACGGACTTCTTCTACACCGATTTTGAGAATTTCCTCCTGTTTCAAACAGCTACGAATATGTCCTACAGTCTGGGTAAAGTACTGCGTCCACTGGGTTTCGATGTCTGCTTGCTGACATAAACTGGTGGCTCTTGCCAAAAGTTTGGCATTGTCAAGAGCAAAGCCTGCTTGTAAGGCTAGATAAGCAAACCAGGTAATTTCAAACTGCTCCCACCGCCGCGGTTTAGAACACTGATGGGCAACTAATAAGCCCAGGATTTTGCCTTCGTTCAGAATCGGCGCCACCAGGTTAGCTTTGACAGCCAGGGTTTCCAGTTGCTCGATGTAACAAGAGCTGAAACCAGCTTCGTAGATATTCTCAGTAGCTTTGACACGACCATTTTGGTACTTTTCCATGTACCTGGCTTCAAAACAGGGGTCTTTAATTGTCACACCTAAAGTTCTAGGCCAATCGACACCAACAGATTCAGCAATGACAACTCCATGTGAAGCTTCATTTAAACTGTAGACAACGACGCGATCGCAACTAAGGACTTGTCGGGCTTTTTCCACAGTCGCTTTGAGAATATCTTCCTGTTTGAAAGAGTTGCGAATGTGCTGGGTAGCATCCGTAAATAATTTGGTTTGCTCTGCTTGCGTTGGCTGCGTTTCGTTTTCAGTAACGGTAGTTGGCGCGAACGTTTTTGAGCGAATGTTGCGGCTATACCACAAAGCAGCACTCGCACCTGCTAACAAAGCGGTTACACCAGTTCCAATCAACAGGGTTTCTAATAGTTGCCTTTGCTGTACCAATTCCTGCTCCGCAAGCTTGCTGGCGCTAGCCCTTCTCGCTTCGGTGATTTGTTTGTTAATTGCTTGGCTGCCAAAATAGTAGGTTGCTGTTCCCACCGCTAGCACTGGTAGCATGGCGATCGCAACTGCGACTCCCGTTATCTTAGTTCTTAAATGCGGTTTTGACTGTGAAGCACTCAAAAACTGGGAATCAGTTTTGCTTTGTTCAAAGAAATCTTGATTTAATTTATCTTCGTATTGTTGAGGGCTCTGCGAGCGATTGTGTTGTTGCTTTAAGGAAACTAACTTTTGCTCGTTAATGGGAATAACTTCTGGGGAAGATTCTTGGGTCAGAGGAACTTCAGAAGTTTGAGCACTCTCTTGTTCTTCAATAGACTGAGACTCAACAAATGTAATGTCTTGCGGTTGAGAAAGCTGGGACTCAGGAACATCTTGCTGGTCGGAAATCTGTTGAGCCAAGCTACCTTGATCGTTAGGAAAGTTTGGTAAAGAAGGGTCTTGACCGTTGTTGGGCTTCGGTGAGTAGATCTGCGTCATTGATGAGTCTGCAAGACGAAAGGACAGTTTCAACCACTTAGCGACGAAAATTAAAAGTCTGTAATGAAGATTTCAGGTAGATGCTTATCAACAACTAAATTCAGTGTAATTACTTAAGGAATTTCACTTGAAACTCCTTACCATCTTATCCAACAACAAATCAAAAGAATGTGATATTTTTGTTGCAGTTTATTGCAATTTATTAACATGCTTGCTTTCATGAGTGAAGGCAGTATAGATTGAAACCTCGATATGTCACGGCAACAATAAAGACGCTGTTTAAGAAAGCTGAAAAACAAGTACGATCAAAACTTTCACTTCTGTCTTCTTAACCGTTATTGAATGCGGACAAACCCAGCTTTAGTGAGTAATTCTTGTCCTTGATTTGTTAACAGTAATTTCACATAGTCTTTGCCGGCTCGCTCTTCAAAACCACCATTCTGCTTCACCACCACATATAGATAACGTGTAATCGGATATCGTCCAGTGCGAAAAGCATCAAGATTCAGTTTGTTGCGCTGTTTTGGGCATTGATTGCTGGGTACGAATGGTTCTTGGTAAGGAGAGATATATTTACCTGGTTCTTGAGCTAGAGGTAATGGCTTGACGTGGCACTGAGGCACAACTAAGGGAGCTGAATCATAGTAGATACTACCAGGGTTATTAGCTAAAAGGCGCAGCGCCTCAGTAGTAGTTGAGATAAACTCGACATTAGAGCCAAACTTTTGACCTCCCAAAATATCTTCTAAAAAAAAGTCGATACTACTACCAGCGCTGACTGGGCGTGAATAAGGTGTAATTTTGAGATTAGGACCGCCAAGTTCCCGCCAATTCACAATCCTACCGCTGTAAATTGCGCGTAGCTTCTCCAGTGTCAAACCACGGAGGTTTAAGTCTGGATGAACAGCAACAACAATAGCATCAACAGCAACAGGAATTTGCTTGAGTTGGAAACCGCGTTGTTTTGCTTGTTTATACTCTTCTGGGAGCAAAGGGCGAGAAGTCTGCACGAAACTCAGCTGGTCTGCTAGTAACATGCGAATGCCGGTAGTGGAACCTGGAGAATCGTTGTTAGGCTCGACGTAGCGTAACTGAAATTCAGGTCGCTCTGCTCGAATGACTGAATCAACTAGCAAACGAATTGGAGCCCAAGCAGTACTTCCTCCATAACGGATCACTCCAGAGGTAACGTTTCGCGCCTCAGTAAAAGTTTTGGGAGGTTTTTCTTGAGATTGAATTTTATGAATTTCCGAACGTTGAATTAACTGCCAAAGCCCATTGCCTATCAATCCAACCGACCAAAGCAGGGCAACAGTAATCAAGGTGCCTAAGCCTATAGAAGTTAGCGTATCAACACTTCTACTTTTGTATTTGCTCATTTATATCAGGTATATCAGGTACTCAAACAGACTTTAGCACTTCATTGTGACATAATCTCTGTGCCACTCTCTGATACTAAGCTGTTCCACATCTAATTTGCATAACTTTGGCAGGCAAGATACCTACCCCACAAGAAATTGAGAAAATATAACTGTGCAATTTAAATGTGCTTTAGCTGACTCTGGTCAGGGAGGACTTTTAAAACCAATGCTACTTGGTGATTAGGCGCGGAATTTTTCTCTGGTTTGATCGGCTGCATGTTTCCACTCATCAAGACATTTTCTGCTTCTACCAACACCTCTAAGCTGGAAAGCGCTTCAATAGTTATTTTTTTAACCTAAGCAGTATCACTGAGTGAGTAAATTGACCGGCAAGCAAATTGTCAAAACCAGATGTTGGACATTGCTTAGATGAGCCAGATTTAGAATCAGTGAATTGATACATGACTCAATTTTCCGGATTGCGATCGCCCCAGCATCTGCCCATAAAAGTACGTCTTTACAATTTTCAATTTAGTAGAAGCAGCTAGCAAGTAGGGCTTGAATGTCTCACTTGGTAAAGCCAAGTTACCTCCCGCTGCCCCCATAAATTTTACACGTTAGCTAATAAATACAACAAAAGATACAGTTTTAACTGCTAATTTTTGCTTAGATGTTCATTGGTCAAGCATCGTTTGCATAAGATTTGGTTATTTAAACCATTTAGTCATGTCTAAAGCTACATGCTCGGGAGTTGTAAACCCTGTATTTGCTCTATTTGCAGATATTTTTTCCATTTCTATAATAGAAGTGCATAAATTGACTTTGCTGGCACCCATTAATAATAGGCGGAATAAATCTAGGTTATAAGAATGTTGTTGCATATCCCAGAGAATATTCAAGTAGGAAACAAAGTGTTGATTCTAGCTCCAGAATATGTAGCTGGAAAAGTGGGAGTAGTTTGTGGACGAGAAACACTTTTGGATGTTCGCTCTGGCGATCGCTGGTTAATCCGGCTAGACTCTGAAAATATGATAGTGTCGCTAAACCAAGATGAATTTCAAATTATAAGTCAGAAATAATATATTAAAAGTCAAAAGTACAGCTTTTTCTGGCTTTGACTGTTGGAAGTCGATCTTCCTTAATCATCTCGAGCGTGATTTTGGGTAGAAGGGTGAATTGAACCATTTAATTTATCGAACTGCGACTGATTTTTTAACCAAGTTATTAAACCTTCAGAAAGTTGAGACAAGGAATTTTCTAGCTGAGGTGAAACTTGCAAGGGTAAACTTCCAGACCGCAAATGCAGGGAGCGTTGTGGAAAAGGGATCTGAATATTTTGCTGGTGTAGGGTTTCGTCAATCCGAAAATATAAATCGCTCTTGACTTGAAACTGCTTGCGAGGTTTTGAGATCCAAACCAACAGCTGAAAATTTCAAAAATCGTCGCCATATCCTTGAAACCAAACTTGAGGTGCTGGCTTTTTTAAGACATCAGGATGATCGCCTGCTGCTTCCAGGAGTGCGGAGCGCACGATATTCATACTTGCACCATATGCTACGCGCACGGGTAATACCAGCCGAGATGCACGACTATGATGGCTCCAATTCACTACTTCCGTATCTAATAAACGAGAGTTTGGCACAATTACGATGATGTCATCTCAAGTGCGAATGTGGGTACTGCGGGCATTTAATCGCTCTACCGTTCCCATAAACTCTCCAATTTCCACAAAGTCTCCAACTTGAATAGAGCGTTCAAAGGTAACAACTAAACCGCTGACCAACTCCTTGGCAACTCCTTGCAGACCAAATCCAATCGCTACACCCAAGACACTAGCTACTATTGCCAAAGAACTGATGTCCAAGCCCCAGATTTGCAGCAGAACAAATGTACCTATAAAAATCAGACTGTAGTTGAAAACAATAGCAACAGAGGCTGATAGAGGTGATGCGTAATACTCGCGATCGCAACAGGTTAGTGACTGCTCCAGCAACGGCCACTAGTCCAAAAAACAGGCAGATCAGGATAATAATAATATTAACGACTGAATAAGAACTTTCACCAATAGAAATGACTGATGAGGTCAAACTCATCCAGAGAATATTGGCAATCCGCCGACTCCACTCCCGTGTCAAGGGGAATAAGTCAGTAATGTAAATGGCTGTTCCTATCCACAAAAGCGTACGCACCACAAACAGCGTCAATTGCAGAAATAATTCAATTCCTTATGGTTGCGCTCCTGTGTCAGGATGGCTAGCTTCCCTGGGAACTAAGCGCCGCAACCAATAGTGCCAAATCCAACCTAAAACTTGATGGACAGCAAAAGCAGCCAAAACGAACAGGATTGCAAGTAATATCGCCCTCCAAAAATAACTTAACCTTCGTTCTTCTTGACCTTGACGAATACCCTCAGCAATCCGTTGCGCCCAAATTTGAGCCTGTTCCTGCTTTGTTCTGCCAGTAGGAGTATCCTGTGAGGTTACTGTCAGCAAGTGGCGTCCATTCACCCGAATCACTGGCAATTGATTGCTTTCTAAAATCTCCACATTTACAGTTTCTGGAGAGCGAACTGCCTGTTTTAAAATCATGTTGGCATCAGCAGCACGATTGTCAGCACTAAATTGCCCGGCTTCACTAACTTCAAATAGCTGGCGACCATCTAGTGTAATCGCAGCGGTTGGTCTTGGTTGGGCTTGCACTGGCTCTTTACTAGTGAGAAACCATCCCCAAATCACCATCAAAGCAATGGTAAGGACAGCAGCAACGTTGCGAAGGCGACGAGAGTAGCTCATAAATTAGAAACTGAAACTTTAGCGGCATGGCAATCTTCTTCTCGGACAGTCATTTTATTTAAATAATTTGCCATGCTTGGGACAATAGTCAGAGCAATTCATCGCTTCTTTTGTGAGAACTATCGAAGGTTGTACGGCACAATGGAGATAATGATTATTTGAGAAATATCGACAATTGTAACAGGGAAGTTTGTGTGAGGAAGTTAGGGACAAGAAAATCTTATTATCTTCCGTCAATGTCCTCATCTTGGACAATGTAAACAAAAACCCTGCCCAAATTATGATAAAGCCGATGGTGCTTCCTGCGGCAAGTGCTGGATCGGGGGAGATGGTTGCATCGGTTTTTGTATCATTGAGTTTTATTTCGGTTTGGGTTTCCTGATGAAAATTCGTATTCCCCACTACATGTTGTATCAATCTTTGCCTAAAATACATGTTTATTGCCCTTCATGGTTTTATTTACAGTATTTTTCAAGCGTTGCTGTAGTGCTTGTACATTGGCGATGTCAAAAAACTGTACTCCTACACACCACAAGAGTTTCTTCTTTTATTGACCAAAAAAGGCAGCGGTTGCGAGGGCATCTGGCAGAAGTTCAATAAAGATTTATACTAAGTAATAAGGTTTCTAGAAAGCGAATTCTTTTGAGCTTAGTAGAAAACCCATTATTTATTTATAGAGTTTCCATTAGAGTTTCCATAAGTGCCTTCTGCCAGAGTACTTCTGCCTGATCGTGACTTAAGAAAACCCTATTTATAGGTATAGCAAAAGACAAATCATAGTATCTCTGTCGAGAGTTTTGCTTGTAAACTCTAGATGTAAGCCAAAAGGAATAAAGTAACAAATCAGCTAAATTTGCATTGCTAATATTTATAGAACTGATTACTAATGCTGAATCAATGAGCAATTAGTAATCACGTCTGTGTTCAATAATTCGATATTTAACAAGCTAAAACAAGCTCACTTCACTGCATAGTTGATGATGTCAGCACACAATCGTATGATTTCACAAACTTTTTGGGGAACCTGCGAGGGTGTATACCCGGCTAGGGTTCTGAGTTCCCTATTGTCTTAAGAGACTGTAGCTACAGGTAATAACACTTGGGAAAAAGAAGTACCCCCACAACCCACTGTCAATGTGATAATTTCTGCATCCATACCAAAGGGTGAACTATTACCTGGATTGATTGCATAAGCAGGAAAACACGCCGCGCTTATGCTCAATCGTAAGGCATTACCTTTGGTAATTCGCGCACAAGTCGCCTGCAATTGAATTTTTCTAGTGATGCGATTCGTGCCATCTTGGCAGCGGAGGTAACCTTGCGTCAAATTATATACTCTTCCATCGGGATGCACTTCCGACAGTACCACAGATAAATCAAAGCTGGGTTTGTCGGCGCTACAAACGATCGCCACTATCACATCACCAACCAAATGCAGGTCTGAATCGAGAGGAGCGCTAGTGTAAGTTAACACATCTGTACGGCTATCAATATGCGATCGCTCAAACACGCCGGCAGGAATAGCTGCATGACCGCCCAAAGAGGGGACCGGTCGCCAGGGGTCATGAACTAACACGTCATCTACGCCAATTTCCGGGCAAATCGTCGTAAGAATCCCTTCATCCTTGCGGATACTGGTGATTCCTTGACTTGACAAAAAGTAAGATTTATGATCATATTCTGGAAAGCAAGGAAATCCTTGCCAGGTATTACTTCCCATTTCAAACATCCAAACAGGCATTTGTTCAAGCAAACCGGTATTAATACCTTTGAGGAATTGGTCAAACCAGCATATTTGCATCCGATCGACAGGACTGACAGCATTGACACCAAAATCAACTTCACCGACTTTGGGACTCCAGGGTAAATGCGCCCAAGGTCCGACCAAAAGTTGTTGGCGGTAGCAACTCCGGGCTGCCATATCTTTATATAAATTCAAAGTGCCTCGTAAATAACTATCAAACCAACCCCCGATATGGAACATAGGCAAATCAACATCTTTCATGTGTGTTTTGGGCGAAAGTTGTTGCCAATAGGCATCGGGTTGCAAATGTTCTAGCCATTCGTGATAAAAGGAATCAGGGGCAAGATTTTTGAGGATTTCTGGGCACGTCGGAATTGCACTGTCCAAAGGTAAATTCCGAGAAGCAGCCCGCAGGGTTTGATAAGCTTGTTTATCTCCTCGCAAACGGGCAGTTTCCGTTGCTAATTGAATTGCCCAAGCAAGATTGTTTTGCAAACAGAATGCGCCACCTTCATAAGCCCAATCTGCATATAAATCATAGCCAATCATTGCTGGACAAATTGTTTTTAATGCTGGTGGCTTAGCAGCAGCGGCGTATAGTTGAGTCATTCCTTGATAGGAGAAACCATACATTCCGACGCTACCATTACTACCAGGCAAATTTGCTGCCCAGTTTACCGCATCTTCGCCATCAGCAATTTCGTGGGCAAACAGCTTAAATTCACCAGCTGATGTACCGCGTCCGCGCACATCTTGAATTACCACAATATAACCTTGAGCAGCATACCAACTGGGATGAGCGTAGACAACAGTAGAAGCGATCGCCCTGCCATAAGGTTGACGCATTAATAATACGGGAAATTCCCCATCAGCATCGGGGCGGTAAATATCTGCATCCAAGCGTACGCCGTCGCGAGTATACATCGATGCGGTTTGTTTTGGCAAGAGTTTTAGCATAGGTATGAAAAAAGGATCGTTAATTAGATCACCAAGGTAAAATAAAAATCGATACTTGGAAACCAACAGATTCAAGTTAAGAAGCCAGAGATTCAGTTTTATCACTTTTGTACGCGCTGACTCTGCTACGGGCGTGCGTTTAAAAAAGCTACGATTTTATGCAAAGCTGTGCGAAGTGCGATCGCTTTGCGAGCAAAAACCTTAAGTTAAATCTTAAAATCAGGATTTTCACTAGTAAAGGCTATTCCCATCAGGCAATATTTGGATCGGGAGCAAACTCCAAGCTCAAAACGCTTATTAAGCATTATTCCCTAGCCAAAAGGAGAGATTGACGCTATTACAGATTGACGCTAGGATTAATGGTCTCAAAAGTAAGACCCCAGTAAAACTGGGGTTAAGCCGAACGTTTCCTCTCGTTACTATAGTGAGCCAGCGACCAATTGAGAACAGAAAATCCCGTCCAAGAAATTGGATAAAAATTAACCCCGGTGTCGCGGGGTTAATTATAGGACTAGCGCCAGAAATAATTGCAGGTGAAGCGTATAGGGACATCTAGGAGTAAACACCTGCAGTGTATCAGATATGTTTTTTGTCATTTTTAAGTGAATTTTAAACATGAAAAAATGACAAATTCTCCCGTGAGAATGCAAGTTGGTTGTGTTGCAAGAACAGACGCTGTTCTGGTTGGGAAATACATACACGCAAACACGCGCAGCACACTAAGTTTGTCTGTGGTTACAAACATCTTCAATTTGACACCAAAGCATCTAGCCTACCAAGTACAGCCATATCTTCTGTATCTAATTCCACAGGCGTGCCACTACGAATCAACTCGGCAAAGTCTTCATTAGGAACCATAACAGTTAAGGTGTACAAACGTCCCGAACCTGTATTTTCAATCACATGAGTACCGGTGGGCGGTACTAATAGACTATCTCCTGCTTTAATCGACACAGTCTTACCATCACAAGTTGCCCTACCTTCCCCTTTGAGAACAAAAAACATTTCTACTGCTAATTGATGGCGGTTGGGAGGCGTTTTACCACCAACGTCAAAAATTTCTACGCAACAAGTCAAAGAAGTGTTGGCAATGGCCGGATCGAACACTATCGCTAAGCGATTTGTATCATGAGGGCTAATGCGATAGGTTTGGTAATCTTTGGGAGACTTGATGACAGGAATTACACAACAATTTGACATATGTCCTTTGTCCTTGGTCATTTGTTATTGGTAGTTAGTAGTTGGTAGTTGTACCAGACGTGCCATGGCACATCTGTACATCAGTTAGTAGTTAGTAGTTAGTAGTAGTTGTTAACCACCTATCTATTAACCACTAACCATTAATTACTTTTAAAATTGCTTCTGAGTCTGTCACAAAACCGAAACACTGCTTGACGTTGTATAGTGTTGCCAACCAACAATACTCAGGAGAAGTGGTGGCAGTACAATCTTTAACTAGTATGCAGTCGTATCCTAAAAAGTTAGCATCTTGTAGAGTGGTCATTACACATTGGTCAGCATTGACACCTGCAAAAAACAGTGTTGTTCTACCCAAATTCCGCAGGATAGTATCTAAGGGAGTATCCCAAAAGCCACTCATGCGATATTTATCGACGCGAATGTCTTCTGGTAGTTGTTCTAGCTCGTCTACCACTGCTGCAGCCCAACTACCCGCCACTAGTACCTTAGCACCATTGCTAGGCAGTGGATCGCCCAAGCCGACACCTTCACCCGTGGGGTTGTAAACGTGATGTACACTTGCACTAATATTGAGTAAGTCGGGACGATTTCCCCAATTTACCCATATTACGGGAACATTCGCGGAGCGCAGTGCCGGCAACAAGATTTGTAAAGGTTTGATTGGCTGACGCGCTGGGGTAACATCTACACCGATATGCGCTAACCAACCATCAGGGTGACAGAAATCGTTTTGCATATCGATGACGAGGATGGCAGCTTTTGCTAAGTCAAGGCGCAGGCTTTTGGTTTCTGTTGATAAGATCACCGGTTGTGGTTCAAGGGGGGGACGAGTGATGTCTGCGATCGCCTGATTTACCGCCCAAGCATTTGGTGCAACTCCTAATTTCCAAAGAGGCAGATTCATAAAATTGCAACACCCAACACCATCTTTTACTTTTTAACTTGAAATTCTGCTTTGCGTGTCATTACTTAATCAAGGTTAAAATGATAAGTTTTACGATCCAGAATGTCTTAATTCCTGTGGAGAATGGTTACAACACCGTTGACGTCCAAGTTGTAGAGGAAAACATCGCCGCGATCGCCCCAAATCTCGATCTTGTGGGAACCCCTATTAACGGTAAGAATAAATTACTATTGCCAGGATTCGTTAACGCCCATACCCACTCGTCGGAAATGTGGCAACGGGGGATAATGTCAATGTTGCCGTTGGAATTATGGCTGGCAGAACTATATGATTTTGCGCCTTTAGATCCAGAGAAAGTCTACCTTAGTGCTTTAGGAACAGCAGTAGAAACTCTACTTTCTGGCGGTACAAGTGTGGTAGATCATTTAGTGTTAATTCCTGACAAAGAATTAGAAACTATTGCCACGGCGGTGCGCGCTTACAAAGAAGTTGGCATTCGTGCTTTTGTTGCACCCTTGGTTCAAGATGAATCGCTCCCAGCTGGTATCCCATCCGGGGAAATT
>JANZYY010000039.1:0-324 GCA_026419705.1 Fischerella sp. | reverse complement strand
CGAGCCATATTTTCGCTCAACTGGTGCAACATTGGAACTGATTGAAGAAGCAGTAAAACAGTTTCATCGTCCGGAGGAGGGTATAAGCATTTTGGTTGCTCCCACGGGTATTCAACTGTGTTCGGATGCTTTATTTGAGGGCTGTAGTCAATTAAGCGAAAAGTATAATCTTTGCCGTCACTCTCATTTACTGGAAACCAAAGCCCAAGAAAAACTTGCTCAACAAAAATACGGATGTACTGCCGTTGCACATCTCAAACGTATTGGTTATTTAGACTATCGCACAACTCTTGCCCATTGCGTCCATTTGACTGACGCTGACAT
>JANZYY010000402.1 GCA_026419705.1 Fischerella sp. | reverse complement strand
CTTAAGTACTCACTACCAACCAAGAAAATTTGTAGTCATTTTTTGGAGAAACGGTATTAGGGGTTCCCAAAATCTAGAATGGCGTCACTTAGGGTTTGAAAATAGACCCTAGGGGAATCAAAACCTTAACTGAAACAGATTGGACAATAAATAACTAACTACAGAACTAACTACAGTTCCAGTTGAGAAACTTAGCTGGCAGATTAATCGTCATAGGAAGTAGCTTATCTGACAAACGTGTGTCGGCATTATGGAAGTACGCACATTTGACCAAACACAAATTTGGATGAAGCCAGCATCCGTATTAATATTGAAGGAGCGATCAAATATAAGCTACTCGCCTACGCGATCGCACAGTAAAAATAGATAAAAATAAATACTTAAAGTTTAGTATTTTTACTTGAAAAGTTGGGAAAGTATCGTTCTTAACAATTACGCGTAATCTTTTTTTGAGCTTGTGATGTCTTGATTGCAGCGTTTGCTCGCTTAAGTGTTAAAATTTTCTAAAAATAAATCAGGGTATCTATTATCATTGTGGTATTTATTGAGGGCTACTACTTTAGATAGATGTAAATTGTTGCAGACTAAGAGAGAGTAGACAACAATAAGTCTATGAAGCATCTACAAAAATAGCAACTTTTAGGCAAAGTCAAGAGATTTTGTCTGTAATTTTTTAACTACGTAATGACCGGGAAAAAATAGTCAACGAACTCCGGTTTTTTAGAGCCAAAAGCAATTAATTCAATAAAAAAAATTTAATTTACTGAGGATTATGGGGACTAGCTTGAAAATCACTGGCGTCGTCTTGTTTTTTATCGGAGCAGCTCTGATAATTCTCGAAATTGCCGATCATACTTGGATATTCAGCAACATGATTGCTAATAATGAAAGTAATACAAGAAGCATAAGTAGCTTAATCAGCCTAAAAGTTGACTCTCAAAATTTAAAAATAAGTGCAAAATCGAACAGCGACTATGAACCACCTAATTATGGTGGTCCTGACAGTCCTTCTTATGGTAGTGGCACGCGTTAAAGGCAGCTATGCTGAAGAACTATCGTCAACGTGTTGTAACAAACCACTAACTACTAACCACTAACTACTAACCACTAACACTTTACTCCAACACGGGAGATTTCCACCAATTATGGTCTTGTACCAGCGTGTGGGCTTGCCAGTTGGGATCTGATTGAGGATAGTCTAGGCGATAGTGTCCTCCTCTGCTTTCTGTCCGGAAAGCAGCACTTTTAAGAATTAAATAAGCTACATCCAATAAATTGCGGGTTTCTGCCCACAATCGCAATTGCCGTTCTACATTAGGTATGGTGAAACTAGCCGATTCCTCAGCAGGTAAAGAGAACAAGAATTGGCTGATTCTTAAATTAGCAAAATCCTGCTGCCAAGATTCTACAATTGCGATCGCTGTTTCTAGTCCCGATCGTTCCCTACAAATACCAGCACTTTGCCACACTAAACGTGGTATTTTTTGCCGTAAATCTTCTAAAAATTCTTGTTGGGTTTGCCATTCATCTACATCGGCGCTGTATTCTCGCCACGATCGGGCTTGTGTCTCTTTCTCTGCACCAGTTGGCTCGCTTGTCAATTGCAGATGTGCCATTTGGGCACCAAAAACAATACATTCCAACAGAGAATTACTGGCAAGACGATTTGCACCATGTACACCAGTACTGGCGGTTTCTCCCACGGCGTACAAACCAGGAATATTAGTACGATTCATTAAATCTGTGAGAATACCACCCATCCAGTAATGAGCAGCAGGAGCAACAGGAATGGGTTCTGAAAAGACATCAATATTCCAGCGCTTGCAGACTTTGATGATGTTGGGAAAGCGATGGCGAATCTTTTCGGCGGGAATGGGACGCATATCCAACCAGACATGAGCAGTAGCGGGGTCGGTAGCTGTACTTTGCAAATGACTGAAAATCGCTCTACTTACCACATCTCTGGGGGCCAGTTCACCTGCAGGGTGATAATCAAAGGCAAAACGCCGTCCTTCGTTATCAATCAGATGTGCTCCCTCACCACGTACAGCTTCACTAATCAAAAAGCGGTCAGCACCAGGTTTAGTTAGGGCTGTAGGATGAAATTGAACAAATTCTAAATCTCTGAGAATTGCGCCAGCACGCCAAGCGATCGCTACTCCATCCCCCGTACTGACAGCAGGGTTAGTAGTTTGAGCAAAGACCTGACCACCACCACCTGTTGCTAACACCACCGCGCCAGCTTTTACCCATGTGATTTGACCTTGATAAAACAAGCTTATTCCCTGACAGTGTCCAGTTTCTGGATGCAACCACAAGCTCAAAGCTAAAGCTTGTTGAATCACTTGAATATTTTTGCGTTGCAGTACTTGAGCAGTAAGAGTTGTAATCACTTCCCTACCTGTAGTATCGGCGGCGTGGAGAACGCGATGTTTGGAGTGAGCAGCTTCTAAAGTTAAAGCTAAACTATCGCCCTGACGATCGAAAGCGACGCCCAATTCCACCAAGGATTGAATGCTTTTCGGGGCTTGTTGGGCAAGAAATTCAACCGCAGGGCGATCGCACAAAAGAGCACCTGCTTTCAGCGTGTCTTCAATGTGCAGATACGGCGAATCGTCTGGGGCTACTGCAGCTGCAATACCACCCTGCGCCCAATCACTGGCCGATAAAGACATGGTTTCTTTGGTAATCAAGCCGACTCGCAATGACTCTGGCAAGCAAAGTGCTGTATACAGTCCAGCAGCACCAGCGCCGACTACTAAAACATCAAAATAGCTAGGGATGTACGTTTGCAGCAAGGTATGGAGTAGAGTAGTTAAGTAGTTAAGTGATGGGGTTCTGGGGATGTAGACGCGCTTTTTTCGGCTGACCGTAGGGTTGGGGTGATGGGGTGAATTTCTCTCCCTACCTCGCCATCTCCCCACCTCTCCACCTTCCGATCTTCCTTTCTGTTAGCAAACATCCCACTCCCTCAGCAAAGGAGTGGGTTGCTGCTTTAAAAATCAATTGTAAATACGGTTATCTGTTATCTGTAGATACCGGGGTTAATGCGATCGAATCCTTCGGTGAAAGCAGGTTCCACTTCTGTGACGATGAAGTTATCCAGGTTAGCTTGCAGTAATTGTTTTTGGCGTTCCGTTAATCCTTCAATTTTCAGCACATCCTCCACTCGCTCGTAAGGAGCATTTTTGATAATTTTCCCTGCTAGATTTGGATAAAATCCAGGGTACTTCTGAAAAGCTCGCACGTTGGTGTTATTCAAATCTATTTTTTCACCATATACATCTGCAAGCTTAGCATCTGCCCGATTCCGCAGGGCTATATCCGCTGCTAGAACAGGAATTGATGGCAAGGCAAAACTGTTTAAATTGCTTGCTTGGGCTATCTGAGGCGTACCCAGCCATGCCAAGCATCCCACCAACAACAAGCTAAAGACTGTTAATAAACGCACCAATCCTTTCACGATTTTTCTACCTCTTTGCATCAAACCGAAATAAAAGCTTTAAGCTCATAACTTTCAGCTAGAGGTTGTAAAGGTTGGCAGGATGGAATACGAAACAAACCTTACTCAATAAGTTGAGGGTTTGTATGGAGTTTGTTTTCTCTGACTTCATCCTATCCAAAGGGAGCATTGAGGGCTAAACCCTACTCACAGCTCTTTTACCTTTTACCCTTCATCCTTTAGCCGATCGCCAATCGCTTAATCAACACACAGCAGTTATCAGAAACTAATATACAGCGTATTAATATCCACAATCTTTACTGCTTCTAGGTTTGACCCAACTTTTGCTAAAAATTTTTTTATTCAGTAACAATACTTACTCTTAATCTAACTAAGTTCGCTCAAATTTTAGGAAAATCTGACTTTTTGTTACATATTCTTTACATATCTTAATTTTTTCAGATTGTGGGAATAAAAGGTGAAATGAAGGAATCAAGGTTCTGTATTTTCTCTGTTGACCATGAATTAGCCTGCGGATTTGAGGGGATCTGCAAAGATGGAATTTTGCTAAATAAACTGTGAAGAAGAAAGCCCGCTATTTAGCGGGCTGAAACGCAACAGAACTATGAACGAACTATAAAACAGTTAATTTTTGGTTTAGCTAAAATACTTCATTTCTGCTTCTAACTGGCGAATGAGGTTTTCATCGCCTTTAGCTTTCGCTACTTGCAGGCGATGCTGCAAGCTTTTTTTAATATTCTCTCTATGAACTTCCTGTGCTTTTTTTGAGGCTTCCAGTCTATTCATAATCATAAGACTATCCTTACTTAAATTTTTACTTATGTCTTGTAATTTTAACATATCAAGATTTTAGTTACTATTGCTACAGAAAAAAACTTTATATTACCCTCAAAACTAGTAATGTTAGAGAATCAACAGCAGCAACAGGCACTGCTAACATTGTTGAGTGATTTTGGCGATCGCGACGTATATGTTGGCGTGATGAAGGGAGCGATCGCCACGATTAACTCTAGAGTGAAGATAGTAGACTTAACACACCAAATTCCACCACAAGACATTGCTGCAGCCAGGTTTTGCCTTATGGATGCTTATCCCTATTTCCCTGTGGGAACAGTGCATGTGGCGGTAGTAGATCCGGGTGTGGGAGGACTAAGAAGGGCGATCGCAGTGGAATTTGCAAATGGATTTTTAGTGGGTCCTGACAATGGCTTATTTACCGGAGTTTTGAGCCAAAATCCTGCTATTGCAGTGGTAGAGCTGACAAACCCAGAGTATTGGCGTACCCCCCATCCCAGCAGCACTTTTCACGGTAGAGATATTTTTGCACCAGTAGGAGCGCATCTTGCTAGCGGTGTTCCCCTGAAAAGGCTAGGGCGAGAAATTGATCCAGAAACTTTAGTCAAGCTTGAGATACCCAACTGCAGTCGGACAGGTAATACCATCACAGGTTGCATTCAATATATTGACCACTTCGGTAACTTAGTCAGCAATATCCCTGGAAGTTACGTGCAAGGTAAAAGTTGGGTTGTGGTTTTAGGTGAAAAGACTATAGCCGGGAGTAGAACTTATGGAGATGTTAAAGTAGGAAGTGCGGTCGCGCTGATTGGCAGTCATGGCTGGGTGGAGATTGCTATTAATTGCGGTAATGCGCGCTCGCAGTTGCAGATGCATTTGGGAGATACCATACAAGTAGTTAGTAGTTAGTAGTTGTACCAGACGTGCCATGGCACGTCTGTACATTAAGTTAGTAG
>JANZYY010000401.1 GCA_026419705.1 Fischerella sp. | reverse complement strand
GTAGGGCAATTGCCAGGGCTTTTGCAGTTTCCAAATGGGCTTTTTCCAGCACTAACTCAGAATCAGCATCACCAAAAATATAGGGAATTTTGTGAAACCGCAATCTCTGCACCGCTGCTTCACTATTTTCAATTACTAAGACTTGATATCCCTGACTTTGTAAAATTTTAACAATTACTTGCCCTACTCTTCCATAACCAGCTACCACCACATGACCGTTGATTTTTTCTGGTATCGATAGAGTTTTTGGTGTGGAAAACCGCCGCCAGAAGTTCGCCAGTAAGGGCATGCGGGTGAAGCTATCTCCCAAGCTAGGTGCAATGTTTAGCCACATGGGAGTTAACACTAGCGTAATCGCTGTTGTTCCTAAAAGCAACAGATAAGTTTGTTGAGAGATGAGTTCTAACCTTAGACCTGTCAGCGCTAATACAAAAGAAAATTCACCAATTTGATTGATACCAAAACTAACGATCGCAGCAGTTTTGAGGGAATAGCCAAAGCTGAGAACAATCGGCAAAACAATAGCAGCTTTGCCTAACATGACCAGTGTCACTAATCCTATAATCAGTCCTAAGTTTTCTAAGAGAATACCTGGATCGATAAGCATCCCAATCGAGGCGAAAAAAAGACTAGCAAAGGTATCACGTAGAGGCAAAACTTTAGACAATGCTTGATCGGCATGGTCAATCTCAGAAATCATTAACCCAGCAACAAATGCTCCCATCGCCAGTGAAAGACCCAAACCAGCTGTAACCAAAGCAACTCCCAAGCATAAAGAAATTACTGCCAACAAAAATAATTCATTACTTTCGGTAGCAGCAAAACTAGCAATTAGGTGGGGTACAATCCATCGACTTAAGGCGATCGCCACTGCCACAAAAACTAAGACTTTTAAAATCGCAATACCAAGTGACCAAGCTATATTTTCTGGTTGCTTCAGAGCAGGCAAAACAGCCAACATCAAACCCAAAGCCAAATCCTGAGCAATTAAAATAGCCAGCATGATTTGACCATGTAGTGTATTAATTTCACTTTTTTCGATTAGTGTTTTCAACACTACTGCTGTCGAAGAAAGAGAAAGAACTGCGCCTAGAAAAATTCCCTGAGAAAGCCCTGATGCCCAGCCCATAATAATGGTTACAAATGCTACCAGCACAATGGTCAGCCCAATTTGCAGCAGACTTCCTCGCAGGGCAATATCCTTGACTCGTTTTAATTCTGCCAAAGAGAATTCCACACCCAAGGCAAACAGCAAAAAGGCAACACCAATTTCTGCTAAAGATTTAATTTGGGTAACTTCGCTTAATAGCTTGAAACCAAAAGGTCCTACAACCAATCCACTTGCTAAATAGCCAAGCAAAACAGGTTGACGCAGTCGATTTGCCAGATAACCTCCCAGCGCCGCAGCCCCTAAGACGATGGTGAGATCCAAAATCAGATTTTGCCCAGTTGCCATGTTTTCTGTTAGTTGCTAAATCTGTGTGAGTTACTCTCTCAGGCTAACTCGACATCAAAGTCACGATTGGGGCAAAATAGAAACAATTTAGACTTTCGTTTTAGACAAGTAATTGAATAGATTAGCGCAAATCAACACAACTTTCCATATACATATTTACAGAGCTAATTTCATTTCCGCTGACTTAGTAAAGTATTATACGAATTCGTAATGAATTCTCATTGGAAAGACTCTGCGCTCCTGTGCGCTTACTTCGCGTTACTCTGCGTTTAAAAAGGCTACGATTTGACGCAAAGCTCTACCGCTGTTCAATTTTGACATAAAATATCGGGCAAAGCATTTGCAATTCGGCTTGTGTTCTCCCTTACACGTTTGTGACACAAATGCTTTACCCTGACAAAAAAACTATATTCTGGCTAAAAATGCCAAAAAAACTATTTTTCAGCAACTAATCCGCTATAATTTTCATCTGAAGAAGGCTCGACTTGTTTTATCTGCTTCTTCATGACGATGATATACGCTGCTAACAAAATGGTAATGAGAATAGCATCCATCGCCAACCTCCTGGGTGATTGTGTAACTACTGACAAGGCGATCGCTGGAGACCTACTAATACATCACCACGTTTAAGGGTAATTCCTGATTGGAGTACAAATAATTTAATGTTTCTAACTCATCGATCAAAGCTCATCGATCGACAAGGAAGCGTCTCTACAACACCAACCACCACTAAGACTCTTCAAGACAATCTCACTGCTATACTACCAGCATGAGCTGGCAAACCTTCTGCTTCTGCAAGGGTGATTGCTGCTTTGCCTATGGTTCGTAATGCTTGTTCATCACATTGCAAATAAGTAATTCGCTTGATAAAATCGTATATACTCAAGCCGGAAGCAAAGCGAGCTGAACGTGCAGTGGGTAACACGTGATTGGGACCGCCGACATAATCGCCAATTGCTTCTGGTGTGTGGCGTCCCAAAAACATACTACCAGCACAACGAATTTGGCTGGCAAGCAATTGTGGTTCGTCTACGCACAATTCCACGTGTTCTGGTGCTAGTTGATTTAATAGCGGAATACTTTCTTGCCAATTGCTGACAAGAATCACCGCACCATGTTTTTCCCAACTTGCACTCGCCACTTCTTTGGTAGGCAAGGTTTTGAGAATCTCTGCAACTGCGGCGATCGCTTTTTCGGCAAAAGTTTCTGAATCAGTAATCAAAATTGACTGAGCACTGGGATCGTGTTCCGCTTGCGAGAGCAAATCCCAAGCAATCCACTCCGGGTTGTTCTTGCTATCTGCTACGACTAAGATTTCTGAGGGACCAGCGATACTGTCAATCCCAACTCTACCAAATACTTGACGTTTGGCTTCAGCAACGTAAGCATTTCCAGGCCCGACAATTTTATCGACAGGGGCGATGGTTTCTGTACCGTAGGCTAAGGCTGCTATAGCTTGCGCCCCCCCAATACAGT
Organism: Fischerella sp.; assembly: GCA_026419705.1. GTDB lineage: Bacteria > Cyanobacteriota > Cyanobacteriia > Cyanobacteriales > Nostocaceae > PCC9605. The sequence continues at coordinate 2,294 of JANZYY010000401.1, read as the reverse complement.
AAATTTCTGTAATACCTGCTACTTGGGCAGCTGCTAATACGGCAGGATTAATTTCACCACGAGGCATTGGTACCGCCATCACAATTCGTTCTACCCCTGCAATTTTGGCAGGTAGCGCATTCATTAACAGAGAACTGGGGTAGCTTGCCCGTCCTCCGGGTACGTAAATACCTACTGTAGATAAAGCTACCCAATTTAAACCCAGTTTCACGCCTGCTTCATCGGTGTAGGCGATATTTTGCGGTAGTTGTTTGTGATGAAAAGCAGCAATGCGAGCAGCAGCAGTTTCTAATGCTGTTCTGACATGATTGCAGCATTGATTTGCTTGCTCAGCAATAAAGCGATCGCTCAGACGAAAAGACTGGGGACTGTAGTGGTCGAAACGACTTGTATATTCCTTGACCGCTTCATCACCACGCTCTTTCACATCTGCGAGGATCTCTCGTACTTTACCACTGACATCAACCGTTGCTTCTCTTCGCTCGTTGACAAATGTTTTAAATCTATCAGAAAAATCCCGATCGGTTGTTTTCAATAGCTGCATGGAGAGTCTCCCAGAAGTAGCGAACGTTTCAGTATTACAGTCAATATTTAGTTTAAAGCGGGAGTAATAATTAAATAAGAGTCAATAGTCAATAGTCAATAGTCAAACATTTTGGACTCTTGAGTGTGACCTTTTGACAAATGAGCAATGACCAATGACTAAGAGGCATATGATAGATTTTGAAGGTGAAGTAAATGTCAAAAATGCGGCACGAAAAATCACATTCGCTCAGCCATCTATTTCTCGTAAGCCACTGGAATTACTAAGAGATACAGAGGCTTTGCTACGTCGTCCGACTGTCACAACACTAGTGCCCATTTTACCTCCTAAACTAAGTAATAATTTGCAAGTGGCTTCTTCTTTAGCAGAAGAATCTTTGAAAAAGTTAGCAGAAATTGACCTTGAGCAAATTAGCGACTGGGAATTACGACCTGCACGCATTCGCGTTGGTTTAAGTTTCGTTGGCTTTGGAGCGCTGATGATTGTTTTATTGCTACTCTACTTAAATAGCTTGCATCCAGAATTAACACCAGTCGAGCAGATAGGAAAATATTGGTATCAATACGTTTGGTTTGTTTGCTTGGGCGTAGCAGGAATGTTTATTCTCGGTCGAGAAGCGATGCGTCCTACTCAAAATCTTCTTCAAAAGCCCAACAAGCGCTGAACGTGCTCTGTTTAGGAAATTTCAGATATACAAATAACTGTTTGAGGAAATTATCACTTTGAAAAATATCTGGGAGATAATGAGATTGTAGCTCTCAAGTTTTTTGAATTTTTCCAAACAACCAAAGACGCTTTTGATTTGGAAACTTTGATAAAGCAATTTGCAGCCGTAGCTAACATTACGAGTTGGGAATTAACGGAAATCAACAGAAATCAAGCTCAAGTATTTAACGGTCAGTAAACAAAGTCAGCAACAGTTTTTACAAGCACAAGCAATACTAGAGCAGGAAGACTAATTACAAAAATATAAAATTTCTTAAAGTGCAGCAGCACTGATGTAATGATATCATGCCTATTAACTTGAGTAATAGCACTCGTCTTTTATGCTCCATTTTCTCCTACACACAAATGATTTTGGCGCTAGAAAAACAGAGTTGATTTCGAGTGAGGTGACGCCTTTTTAATCTTCGTTTCACAAAGAAGACTGAACGGGTTTAAATCCGATTTCTTCCACCGTTCTCAGTAAGATCCTCTGGCTCTAATTCTCGCTGGTAAGGAGGATTTGGATGCTCTGTCTCGGGGTTGTTGCGCGCGTCGTGCAAGATGTGAATTAAATCTATTTAGTATTCTTTGTATTCTTTGCTCCAAGTTCAAACCAGTTCGAACTAAACCTGGGGTGTTTGTGACTAATTTTTAAAATAAAAATAAACATAATCTCATCAAATCCTCACAAATTCCTCAGATTTGTAGCTTAACCTCAATATATTGCCAAAAGAGAGGTGGCAAGTATGGAACCAAAGACACTTGCACAATTCCTCAGTTTTTTGCAAGAGGATTTAGCAATTCCCGACACCGATCTGCAATTAGCATTGCGACATCCAGAGCAGACTCCAACTTTGTTACCAATAATTCTGTGGCAATACGGGCTGGTAACATTAAACCAACTCGATCGGATTTTCGATTGGTTGCAGGGGAATGTTTGAGGTTAAGCCAACATGAAAGCACGAAAACGTCTTGGTATTCTTACAAGTGGCGGCGATTGTCCAGGACTTAACACCGTGATTCGGTCAGTGGTCAGCCACGCTAC
>JANZYY010000400.1 GCA_026419705.1 Fischerella sp. | reverse complement strand
TTTGTTTTTTTTCTGAGCTACACTCAGGCAGCTTGCTTGCGGGCAAATATAGGCAGAACGCCCCATGCCCTCATCTAATTGTACCTGCCCAGATTCAAAGACGCGGACAATCCGCCAAAACTCGTTTTTTAGACCCACTTTGCGACAACTAATGCAGCGTCGATAGTTCGGTTTCATCAATGTTAAAATTTTAAAAATTTTTCTATTTACTCCTCTAATTCATCCTCTAGTTGATTTTCCAGTTCATCTTTGAGTTCGTGCTCTAGTTGATCCTGATTTTCATCTTGATATTCCTCCTGTTCGATCTCATCGCTCTGGTTGATTTCTTCTTCATCTTGTGTATATTTTGCTCTTGCGGCGGCAAATTTAGCATCTTCTGCCGCGTAGTCATACTTAGCCTTATCTTTGATGTCTATTTTCCAACCAGTCAAGCGGGCAGCTAAGCGGACATTTTGTCCTTCTTTACCAATTGCTAAACTAAGTTGATCTTCTGCTACCAGTACGTGAGTTTGCCTAGTTTCTGGATCCATGAGTCGTACATCGTCTACTCGTGCTGGACTCAAGGCGTTAGCAATGTAAGTTGCTGGATCTGGTGACCAGCGAATCACATCGATTTTTTCACCCCGCAATTCATTGACTACTACTTGAATTCGCGATCCCCGTGCACCAATACAGGCACCGACAGGGTCTACATCGCGATCGAGAGTATCTACAGCTATTTTAGTTCGAGGTCCGACATGACGAGACGGGGGATTGGCTTCGCGCGCTACTGCTACAATTCGCACAACTTCATCCTCAATTTCTGGCACTTCGTTGGCGAACAAATAAACTACTAAGCCAGCGTCAGCACGAGACACTAATAACTGCGGTCCTCTATGCTGACCTTGAGAAACTTTTTTCAGATAAACTTTGAATGTGGCACCGATGCGATAATTGTCGTTGGGCAGTTGTTCGCGCTTTGGTAATTCGGCTTCAACTTCGGGCTGACCAAAACCGCTGCTGACAGCCATTATTACTGACTGCCGCTCAAAGCGTAACACTCTTGCTTGCAGTACGGTTCCTTCTAGATCTTGGAATTCTTCTTGAATCAACTGCCGTTGTTGATCTCGCAATTTTTGCGCCAATACCTGCTTGGTTTGCATTGCTGCCATCCGACCAAATTCTCCTTGATCGGGAGTCACATCTAGCACTACTTCCTGCCCTAACTGTGCTTCTTCACCTCCCATTTCTTGAACTTGCTGGAGAGCAATTTCATGATCGGTGTTGGTAACTTCTTCAACTATAGTTTTGGTAGCAACAACACGAAAACCTTCTTCTTCAACATCTAGTTGCACGTCAAAATTATCAAAATAATCTTCATCAAATTGTTTTCTGTCTAAGTTTTGGGCGCGACGATAACGTTCGTATCCTTTCAGCAGTGCTTCTCTAATTGCTGATTGCACTGCAATTTTAGGTAAATTACGCTCCCGACTTATACTTTCAATTAACTCTTTTAAACCAGGTAAACTAACCATTGACATAAGCAGTCTCCTTAAATATATGGGACATCGAGCATCGGGTATGGGGCATTGGACAAGGGGCAAGGGGCAAGGGTCATGGGGCAAGGGGCATTGGAAAAATCACTACTTCAATGCTCAATGCCCAATTCTCAATGCCCAATTCTCAATGCCCAATTCTCAATGCCCAATTCCCAATGCCCAATGCCCAATTCCCAATTCCCTAGCCTCTCCTCTATCGGCGTTCATCTAGCCGTACTTTGGTAACTCGATCGCGAGGGATTGCGATCGCCCGACCTTTTTGATTTATGTAAACAGATGTTTCATCTCGGCGAATTAATTGACCAGTCCACTCTTGTTGTCCTTCATAGGGTGGGGAAGTAGAAACGATGACAGGAAATCCTTTGAAGGAAATAAACTCTCTGTCTGTGGTCAGTTGCCGAGAAATGCCAGGACTGGATACTTCTAGGATGTAGGCATCTGGAATGATTTCTGTCGCATCTAAAGTCGCTTCTAACGCACGGCTCATCCGTTCGCAATCATCTAAACCAGTATCTTGCTGTGGGTTGCGGATGTCCACCCGTAAAACTGGCGGACTTTGGTTGGTGTGAAAAACTACTCCAACTACTTCCAATCCCAGTTTTTCTGCTACTGGTATGGCCAAATCAATAATTTGTGGGACTAAGGGATGAGTCATGCGATGATTCCAACAAAAAAAGTGGGTCAGCACCCACTTCCTGCGATAGCGATATCTTCCAAGAAGTCTTCTGACGAATCAAAGTTGATTCGCCTCTTTTTTGAGTTTAGCGTATTTTTTTGAAGTGACAAGCAATCGATTACTTCTTTTTTTGTTGAATCTTGTTGAGTGGGTCATGAACTTTTAGTACAGCACCAGCGATGAAAATCTTTATTCCTTCTGGGGGATGGATGCCATCTGCCTTATTTTCAGGGCGTATTAATGAGCTTAACTCCTACTTTCTACATTTGTTCGCAGATGCCTGGTTTGCTCCCAAATTTTCTCAAAATCTTCTTGGGATAAGCGTTTGACGTAGTTAATCTTAACTTCCTCAAAGAAATCCACAAGTAAGCTTTGCAGTTCCAACGAGACATGTTTTTTTTGTATTTCCCCTGTCAATGCTTGACTGAAGCGTTGCACAAGTTGAGTTGCAAGTTTTGCCGAAACAGGATCTTCTACAGAGTTAACTAGGGCATTATAAAGGTTAGTAGTCAGTTGGGTTGCCAGTTGCTCACTTAACTGAGTTTGCATGCGCGTCACTCCAGGAAAGTTTTTAAGATTACGGTAAACAGGGGCACGCTCGAGGGCACCATTAATGTTGTATTGCAAGATAGCAACTAGCTCTGGTTGAATTTTGGGCAGAACTTGGTAGATGATGGTTTGTACTAATATCGCAGCGATCGCTTCTACTTCATTCACGTTATTTATATCTATATAAGGGCGCAAATTCTCTCTCTTCAGGAACCAACTGACAAAATCACCTCGCCGAATAGAGTCTTGGATCTGGTTAATTACTCTCACGACGACAATTTCTGTTAGCTCTTCGGCAAAATTTGATACAAATCCTAAGTGAATTTGCTGTCTAATTTCTTTGAAATTCAATAATTCTGCTTGATCTAGACGTATAGCTAAAGGTATAATTCGCAACCAACGCCACAACGGTAGCAGCAAAAACAAATCGTACCAGCGCCATAAAATTGCATTCAACCAGCTAAAAAATGGGTAGCGGCGCTTGATTTCATAGGTGCGTATTGCTAAATCTACAGCAAATATACACATAAAAGGCAAGTCAATTTTCCAAAAATCATCGATGAATTTGCCATTTTCTCCTATTTGCCGGAAGTAATTAGTAGCTATTAAAGGGCGAATTTGCTGGTTAAAAAATATAATTTCTTCCGTCCAGCCATTTTGCAATAAATATTCTTGACTCCAAAAATCAGTGAAAGCTTGCTTAGCAGATTCCTGATTCAGATGGTCTCGCATTCGATTTTTGATTTTTTCTAATGTACCGCTTTTTTCAGCTAGCACAAATGGATTATTATTTATCATCTCAGTGCTCAGGCGACGCAGTTCTTCTAGCTGAGCTTCTACCTGGGGCGATCGCAAGCTGTTCTGGCTTCTTAACTGTTTTTGTAATTGCTCGACTGTGTTAAGATATTTTTCAGTTTCTCGATGAGGTTGAATACCTTTAATTGGATCGTATATATCAACAATACCTGGTATATGTCGCAAGTAGTAATCTCGCCAATAAATATAACTCAAGTCGAATAAAACTAAGCCTAAGTTGATAGTGGCAATAATTGCTATCACTCTTTCAAACCATAATTTATACTGCTTTTGAGATTTTAAGATACCCATTCCTTCAACGCTGATAATATGATGATATTTTTTGATAGATGAACGGGGCAATTTTGATGAGATATCCAGGATTTATGCTCAAAGAGATTATGTATAAACCCGTCCGTCTAGTGTTTGGTGATTGTTTAGAAAATTACAGATGAGCGACATCTAGATCGCAAACAACAAACCACTTTTATTTATATTATTTAAAGAAATTTTTGCCTAGACCTACAGCTAAGCAAAAATACCTCTTACGGATGAATGCAAAAATTTTTATACAAAGTCAGTAATTTTAACTGAATGTAAATGAAGTCCATCAAAAATGATTAACATTCAAGCTAAAGAGGTTAAATAAATTTAAAATGCATTTGTTGATATCGACATCTTGCAGCAGTTGCAATACTCAGGAGTCAGTAACCCTGTAAAACCTTGCTACTAAAATAAGGTCTAGTGGTAGCGGTAAGATTCGGCGAGTTCTTGAAGAACTTAGCGAATCTGAGCAGCTCAGAGGTTTTTATTGAGAATGGTGCAAGATATCAGCTAATATCAATTCTGCTGATTTAAGCAAAAGGAGTTTTAACTATGTGGTGTGAGTTTGGAAAATCAAGCGTTAGCGCAGCTGTTGTTTGCCTGGTAACAACGAGTATAGCGATCGCACAAACAGCTACTCCAGCGCAACAGCAAATCTATACTCCACAGCAATTCCGTTCGGTACTGCGGGGATTGGGATACAAAGTCACGGTATCAAATGCACCCCTAACGGACGCAGAAACCAAAAAAGCAGTTCAAGAATTTCAAAAGGGGTACAAGTTACAACCTGCTGATGGCATAGCAGGACCAAAAACCCAAGCTTTTGCTGCGGAAATCGTGAGAATTCTACAGGCGAACTTAAATCTGGTAGCCAAGCCAAGTCCTCCTCTACCTCGGAATAGATATTACGGTCCCCAAACAGAAGCAGCGGTGAGACAATATCAGAAAAAACTGGGGCTAACAGAAACCGGAATTGCTGACTTAGCATTGCGACAGAGGCTTGACAAAGAAGCTAAGGAGATATTAGAAACTCCAGCAGCTGCGCCGACACCCTCACCAACTCCCACTCCTACACCCGAGGAAACCCCCTCACCAACTTTGACTCCTACGCCTGGAGTGACACCCTCACCAACTTTGACTCCTACACCTGGGGCGACACCCTCACCAACTCCAAACTCTACACCTTAAAACCTTAAATTCAACATTATTAGTTAGTTGTTGTTAATTGTTTGGAAAGTATTAACAGAAACCAAACAACAACTAATCATCAACACAAAACAAATTCTAACTAGTGGTCTATCGCATTAATTTTGCTGGGTAAAAAAACTAACCACAAAGGGCGGATTAGACGCGTAGCGGTGAGT
>JANZYY010000399.1 GCA_026419705.1 Fischerella sp. | reverse complement strand
TCATACTAGACTGTATAGTATGATAGAGTCGGAGATAGCTAAAAAATTTAACATCTATGCCAATCCCCCCCGTCCCTGATACGGTCACGCCAAAACGCGAGCAAATCTTGCAAGGAGCTATGCGTGTATTTTTGAAGGCAGGTTATGCTGGCACGAGTATGGATCGGGTGAGTGCGGAAGCAGGGGTTTCTAAACAAACGATTTACAGTCACTTTCAAGATAAAGAGGGACTGTTCAAGGCTTTGATGGAAAAGGTGACAATTGCGAATTTTCGCGGTGTCTTTTCTACGAAAGAATTCCAAGATGAACCTGCGGTGTTTCTGCGTCAGCTTGCTGAGACTTTTTTTACAAAAGTCGCCGATCGCCCCGACTACATGCCTGTGTTGCGGCTGATTGTGTCAGAGTCGGAACGTTTTCCAGAACTGGCAAAACTTTATACCCAAACTGTGATAATACAGGGTCGGAAATTATTGGTTCAATATTTTGCTGCTCATCCAGAATTAGTTATTGCCGACCCAGAGGCGATCGCGCAAATTTTTTTTGGTTCTCTGGTATCTCACACGATCTTGCAGGAGATGCTGTATGGAAAAGAACTTATGCCTCTATCGCGCGATCGCTTAATTGATAGCTTAATGAATCTGCTATTGGTGCAAAAAGAAGACTAAATCTTTCTGATTTATGTAGAGACGCGAAATTTCGCGTCTCTAATTCTCTGTTTCAAAAATTACAGGCTTGTGGGTAAATCTCCTGGTTGTGACATTCCTCTTGGGCTGCTTGGTTCAGTAAATCCACTAGCCTCAGCCTCTTTGAGAAATCCGCTGTAAGCTTCCATGCCGTGTTCCCCTATATCCAAGCCTTCTATTTCTTCTTCACGAGATACTCTGATACCCAAAGTAGCCTTGAGTACAAGCCAGAAGATGGTGCTGAGAAGAACGGTCATTCCACCCACAGAAATAACACCAAGGAATTGAGTTATCAGTTGTCCTATGCCACCACCTGCAAATAAACCCTTGGCTGGTCCAAGTCCCTCACCATACCATGGGTAAATACCAGGACCAACAGCAAATAGACCAACTGCTAGAGTTCCCCAAACACCGCAAACGAGGTGTACCGAGATGGCTCCCACGGGATCGTCAATTTTAATTCTGTCAAAGAATGTGACAGCAAAAACAACTAGGACTCCGGCAATCAAACCGATGAAGAAAGCACTGCCAATAGTGATGTAAGCACAAGGTGCGGTAACAGCTACCAAGCCTGCCAAAATACCATTGATGACCATTGACAGGTCGGGCTTGCCCAAATACAACCAAGCTGTAATTGTAGCAGCAATTCCACCAACTGCACCTGCCATGTTGGTAGTCAAGGCGATGTGGGTAATGGCACTTGCATCAGCAGCCATGACAGAACCGGGGTTGAATCCGAACCAGCCTAACCACAAAATTAAGCAGCCCAAGGTGGCTATGCTGAGATTGTGACCGGGAATGGCAACTGTCTGCCCATCTTGATATTTACCAAGCCGAGGCCCGAGTAATGCTGCTCCCATCAAAGCCGCCCAACCACCAACGGAGTGAACTACTGTTGAACCGGCAAAATCCCAAAAACCTCTGTCTGCTAACCAGCCCCCACCCCAGACCCAGTGTCCTGTAATTGCGTAGGAAATACCGACAAGTAGGAGGCTGAAAATGAGAAAGTCAACAAATTTCACGCGTTCGGCAACGGCTCCGGAAACAATAGTTGCAGCAGTTCCGGCAAATGCCAACTGAAATAAAAACTTGGCAGATAGCGGCACACCTGTCCAACTCAGAGCGCTAAATACTCCTTTATAAGCTTCTCCAGTTGCGGGACTGTTATCTGCACCTTGCAGGAAAAACCCATTTAATCCGATAAAGTCATTACCATCGCCAAACATGAAGCCAAAACCGATCGCCCAAAAGGCGACGGTAGCAAGAGCAAAGACAATCAAGTTTTTGGCAAGAACGTTAACAGCGTTTTTCTGACGACACAAACCGGTTTCTAACATACAGAAACCTGCATTCATAAATATTACTAAAAAAGCGGCGATTGCTACCCACAAGGTATCAAGTGCCACTTTTAGTTCTGCTGTAGTTGGACCGGCAGGGGCAGGAGTTTGGGCAACAGCTACGTAACCCCATCCCAGCACAATCAAACAAGCTAATGGAATGCAGGCTTGCCAACTTGGAGACAACTGGCTAATTACCCAGGAAATTTGATTGACAAGAGAGTTAGATTGTGTTGTACGGGCCTTCCAACTTGCCGATTGTCGTCGATTTTTTGCTTTCGATTTTTTTTTGTACTTTAACATCATGCTCTAGACCTTCCTTAACAGGAAAAATGCGTTAAGTAGAAAGAGCGCTCTTTCATAACTAAGCAACTTGTTTTTGATATTTGGTTATTTAAGCAAGTTTGTTATTAAAACTCGCCGATCCTCCTTTCCAATCAGCAGTTTTTTGAAAATTTGAGAATCGAATAACCGAATTGGCACTCCGGAAGTAGGCGCTACTTCTGTTGTTACTACTGAATATTCTTAAGAAATTATTATTATGTAATTTCGGAAACAGTCAAGTATCCTTTACCCACTCTTCAATAAATTTATTTTTGACATTACTCCCAATTTTGATAATTGCTCGCAACAAAAAAATTACATACTGATTGGCAAAGAATATTGACAACAAACGCATGAAAATTCTGTAACTTAAAATACATTTTTTCGATTCCCATCTTTTCAGTAGGATATAAACCCGGCAATTAAAGGTCTATGGTATTTTTAATAAGTCTTTTCCAACCGGAAGGTAAACAATTAACAACATTCTCAAAATTTTATCAAAAATTCTTAAAATACTTAACAGATGATTTCCAGGAAAATTTAGACTCGATTGTGGATTGACAAGGCAAAAAAAAGCGAGTTTGTTAGCAATAGTTTAGTTATGTTTGGAGAAACATAAACATTCTTGAGGTTGGCTTTGTGGAGGTGCAAATTTTGAATTCATAGTGTTTAAATTTACACTTATTCTTGACTCGATTGCATCTGCTTCAAATATTGCTCATAGCCTAGTTGTTCCAGTTTTGCTTGTTTTGCCATTACTGCTTCGCATAGATTTTGACGATAACTTTGCACTTTTTCCAGCAATTCTGGCTTTTGGGTGGCAAGAATTTGCACTGCTAAAAGCCCGGCATTCGTAGCATTGCCGATCGCTACTGTTGCAACCGGAATACCCGCAGGCATTTGTACAATTGAATACAAAGAATCAACACCTTGTAAATGACGGCTGGATACAGGAACACCGATGACAGGAAGCGGTGTTAGAGATGCAACCATACCTGGAAGATGGGCAGCTCCACCAGCGCCAGCGATAATTACTTTGATACCGCGTTCGTGAGCAGACCTGGCATATTCCACCATGCGTTCTGGCGTCCGATGGGCGCTGACGATCGCCACTTCCGCAGCAACGCCAAAATCTTCACAAACTGCGATCGCTCCTTGCATGGTAGGTAAATCAGAATCGCTGCCCATGATAATGCCAATCAGTGGTTGAGTCATAAGAATTGGGGATTGGGAATAGGAGATTGGGATCTAACGATTATCTTTGCCCAATGACCTTTACACTATGCTTTGTGTTATGGATAATCATCTCATTTATTTGTGTTATTATAATTGGTTTACACCTATCTCTAGGTAAAAACCAACCTGAATCTTTGTAGGGAAGATTGTTTTCCTGGTTTCAATCATTCTCTTTTTTTACCACCAAGACACTAAGACACCAAGAAAAATCCATTTCCCAGATAAAATCAAGTCAGGCATTGTGGTGGATTCGCCGCCACGCTATTCCCTATTCTCCCTTGCTGGCGCGATGACTGAAGCAACATCAAACACTATTTTCTACCCTATAGATATTGTGAATGCGCGAGTGCCGGGTTACCAAGATTTGCAGATGCTGTTGGTTAGCTGTCAAGGCACAATTGAGCAAATCTTGCCAATGGGTACAGTTTTCAAAAGGGTTCCACCACCAGATTTGCAAGTGTTGGATGTGGAGGGTGATTGGATTTCCCTGGGTGGTGTTGATTTGCAGATTAACGGCGCATTGGGGTTAGCTTTTACGGACTTGCAAGCAGAAAATTCTTACCTGTTGCCAAAAATATGCGAATTTTTGTGGAATATGGGAATAGATGCTTTTTTACCGACTTTGGTGACAACTTCGGTGGAAAATATTCAGCGATCGCTTGCTGTGATTGCTGAGTTTATGGCAAGGGGTGGGGAAGTGGGAACAACCATCACCCCATCAATCAATACTGCCAAAATACTAGGAGTGCATCTAGAAGGGCCATTCTTAAATTTTCAAAAGCGCGGCGCACATCCGGCTGAGTATCTTTTACCCCTAACAATAGATGAAGTCAAGCGGGTTTTAGGAGATTATGCTCATGTTGTCAAAGTCATCACCCTTGCACCGGAGTTAGATACAGCTGGGGAAGTAGTTCCCTACTTGCGTTCTTTGGGTATTACCGTTAGTTTAGGACATTCACAGGCAACGTGCTTTCAAGCGCAACGCGCCTTTGAGTTGGGTGCAACAATGGTGACTCACGCTTTTAATGCTATGCCTCCATTACATCATCGCGAACCAGGATTGTTAGGGGCAGCAATTACTAATTCTAAGGTAATGTGCGGTTTTATCGCTGATGGGCAACATGTTTCCCCAGTGATGTTAGATATATTGCTACGGGCTAGCTATTCTCCCTTTTGTATGGGGGGACGAGGGGAGAACGGACTTTTTTTGGTTAGCGATGCTTTGGCACCTTTAGGATTGCCTGATGGCGTTTATCCTTGGGACAGTCGGCAAATAGAAGTCAAAGACGGAACAGCACGACTGTTGGATGGGACTTTATCAGGAACAACTTTACCTTTATTGGTGGGAGTGCAAAATTTAGTGAAATGGGGTATATGTGATGTGGAAATGGCGATCGCACTCGCCACAGAAGCACCAAGAAAGGCGATCGGTTTAGCAGGTATAGCCTCTGGTGCTGGTGCTACTCAATTGTTGCGCTGGCACTTTCATAAATCTACCCAAGAATTAACTTGGCAACGAATAATAGGGGCGGTAAGAAAACAATTCCCAATCCCAAATTCTCCCCACTCTCCTCTTGACTAGCAGACATGATACTTTTAAGCATTGGAAACCATTCGATCGTTAAGCTTCATGAACGCCGCCGACGATAAAACTCTTGTTAAAGAAT
>JANZYY010000398.1 GCA_026419705.1 Fischerella sp. | reverse complement strand
AACTACACATAGTTCGTAGTGAGTACTTAAGTACTCACTACCAACCAAGAACATTTGTAGTCATTTTTTGGAGAAACAGTATAAATTTGCTGGTTCTAATGCTCGATCGGCATTTGTTTCTGTAGGGGAACTACACTTCCCATATATACTAGCTACGTTTGGAGTTGTATTTGTGTTCATCTAAAATAGTTTCAACTGATAGTTTGGTGTTGACTGAGAGTTCAGAAGACTCTGAAATCCATGTTTCTCAATATATATACTTAGATTTTTAATAAAAAATCATATTTGTCCCCATCAATATTGACGATCTTCCCAAGCAGAGCAGTAATCTCACAAGTTTAAACAAGAAAACAGTGAAATGACAGCTTTAATTTCACATATGTGTGATACGCTGTTGTTTTTCGTTGTTCGTTTGGCAGTTACACAAGCTATATTGCAGTTATTAGGTCATTAGGAAAAACATTTGTGTTTCCCCTCTACGACGAAAATCCTACGCGAATCACCCCATATATCACCTATGGGTTGATCGGGATGAATATTTTAGTTTTTCTGCATGAATTTAGTCTGTCAAGTACACAACTAGAACAGTTTTTACAACAATATGCGGTTGTACCGCAACAATTAACTACCAACTTTGCTGGCGAGTGGCCTACATTGTTTACGTCGCAATTTCTACATGGGGGTTGGTGGCACTTAATTTCAAACATGTTGTTTCTATGGATTTTTGGCAACAACGTTGAAGATCGCCTGGGTCATTTCAAATATTTGATTTTTTACCTGAGTTGCGGTGCTTTAGCAGCATTGTGCCAATGGTTTGTAAGCATGAATTCTGAAATTCCCTCTTTAGGAGCAAGTGGTGCGATTTTTGGGGTTTTGGCTGCCTACATTATTGCCTTTCCTCACTCTAGAATTCTTACCTTAGTGTTCTTGGGTATTTTCGTTACCACTATCAGAGTCCCTGCATTGATATTAGTAGGGCTTTTCTTTATCCAAAATGTGATATCTGGTATTGCTAGCCTGCAAGCAGCTGCCAATATGAGTGTGGAGACAGGAGGAGTTGCTTACTGGGCGCATATTGGTGGCTTTGTTTTCGGATTAATTCTTGCTCCCTTATTTGGGTTACGCAGAAGATAAGCAAGGGGCGCAGCGTATTTGTGGAGTAAGGTCAAAAGTGATTAAACCCGGTCTTTTTTAGAGAAACCGGGTTATCGATCGTTCTTACAAAAGGTTTTGTTGGTTGGAAACGTGTTTCAGCAGACCTTCACAAGCATCAACGAGTAATTCGATCACCTGATTAAATCCCTCTGAGCCGCCATAGTAGGGGTCTGGAACTTCTTTGAGAGTATGCCGAGAGCAAAAGTCACACATCAAGCGTACTTTATCATGATATTGCCTACTGGGGTCGAGATAGAGGATATTCTCATAATTTTCTCTATCCATAGCCAAAATCAAATCGAAGTCTTGAAAGTCAGACTTTTGAAACTGGCGGGCGCGACCATACATTTTGATTCCTAACTTTTGAGCCGCTGCAAGACTCATCCGTCGATCGGGTGGGCTACCGATGTGATAGCTAGATGTGCCAGCAGAATCACAGAAGATGCTCCCGTTCAATCCACTTTTCTCGATCAGATGATTCATAATATTTTCTGCCGCTGGTGAGCGGCAGATGTTTCCTAGGCAGACAAACAGAAGTTTGTATGGCATAGATCGTTTTCTGTCCTTTGTCCTTTGTCATCAGGATAGGATAAATGACAAGTGACAAGTGACTATTTACTGAAATCCGGGAAGTTCCAACCCACTAGTCAATTCTTCCATACGTTCCCGCATTGTTGCCGTGGATTTGTTGTAGGCATCTTTCATTGCCGCAGTTACCAAATCGGAAAGTACTTCTGCTCCTTCATTAAGAGCATTGGCCGAAATTTCCACCCGCTTGGGTTCTTGGTTACCGCTAACTATTACTTTAACCAGACCACCGCCAGCCTCTCCTTCAATTTCCATTTGCTCCAATTCGTCTTGGAGTCGCTTGGCACCTTCTTGCACTTGCTGGGCTTTTTTAAAGGCTTCAGCCAGTTCTTTCATTTTTCCTAAACCAAAGCCGAATCCCTGTCCTTTTCCTGTCATAACAAATTATTCACCTGTGTTTTGATTAACAAGTCAAATTCAACAAATTCAATTATAGATGTGGTGGGTCATTTGCCTATTTCTGCTCTTCAGCCATAAACCCCAAGAATTTAATCAATATTACCAAATGCTGTCAAATTAAAGATGAATGATTAATCATGAAGTAATTAAGTCATATTTTAGTTTCTTTCTCCTGTCTTGGAAAGACTACCCTATCCCTAATGCCCAATACCCAATGCTCATTTTCATGCACGGCGGTGAAATTTAAGACTGCTTCGTTCCAGTCCAACTGCGACAACTATTGGAACCATAATGACAGCGCTGAAAATTCGGACGCGAAAGGTTACACTATCTCTTCTTCCTCTACAGATGCTTCCTTATACTATGGGAAGATTATTGATGGGTTACGCCCAGTCAAGAATTTGATGCTGCGTTTGAACCATCTTATGTTTAACTTATTAAAATCTCGGTTGAAGAATACCCTCGTTACACTGCTGTTGACAACCCTATTTTTAGGAATAAGTACAGCTGGGTGGACTCCCTCCAGTAACGCTGGGCTGCCAGCTGGCAATGCAATCACGGACGGCAAAGCTTTACTGCGCTATGCACTGCCAATAGACAATAAACCCGTGCGGGAACTACAAGCCAGTTTAGAAGACATTTCCAACCAATTGCGAGCAAGAAGACGTTGGGGTGCAGTTTCCAAAGATCTGGGCAAAGCATCTCGAATACTCAATAATCCTTCGCAAATTTTAGCCAGCGTACCAGATGAAAACAAACCCCAAGCCGAAGCTTTGATTTCCGAATTGAAATCTGGCGTAAATGACTTAGAAGAAGGCGTTAAAACCAAAGATAAAGAGAAAATTTTGGCAACACGAACCGATCTGCTGAATATCGTTGGGGAATTAGAAGAGCTGATGGTGCAGGGATTTCCTTTTGAGGTTCCGGAAGAATACAGCAATTTGCCACAACTGAAAGGCCGTGCCACTGTAGAAATGAAAACCAACAAAGGTACAATCACCCTTGTTGTCGATGGCTACAACGCCCCTGTCACTGCTGGAAACTTTGTTGATTTGGTACAAAGAGGTTTTTATAACGGTTTGGAATTCACTCGTGCGGAAGAATCCTACGTTTTGCAAACCGGCGATCCACCAGGCAAGGAAGTAGGTTTTATCGATCCCAAAACTGGCAAATATCGTGCGATTCCTTTAGAAGTCATGGTTGAAGGTGATAAAAAACCCACCTATGGTATTACCTTAGAACAAGCTGGTCGTTATACCGACTTACCGGTTCTGCCGTTCTCTGCTTACGGTGCGGTGGCTATGGCTCGCCCGGAAAGTGAAGTGAATGGGGCTTCTTCACAATTTTTCTTCTTTCTCTATGAACCGGAACTGACTCCGGCCGGACGCAACCTCTTGGATGGTCGTTACTCTGTGTTTGGTTATGTTACAGAGGGCAAAGAAGTTTTAAGAGAACTAAAGGCAGGTGACAAAATTGAATCGGCAAAAGTTGTCAGAGGTATCGAGAAGTTAGTAGAGCCACAGCAAGCATAAATAGTTGTAATCGATAGTGGTTAGCAGTTAATGGTTAGTAAGTAAAACCAACTACTAACTACTATCTACTAACTACTAACTCCTAAAGATTACCTGCGGCAAACACCTTCAGTTGCGATCGCTAATTCTGGTAAAGCCCGCTCGTTTGGTAATGGCGAAGAACTATTGTGAACAATGAATTATCTTCCCTAGTAGTTCAAGAAATAGGCGAACAAGGACTATTAAAAATCTTGCAGCGCTTCTGTCCCTCAGAAATTATCGGGGATGATGCAGCTGTAATTGCTACTGAACCAGGTAAAAATTTAGTGGTAACTACTGATGTTTTGGTAGAAAATGTTCATTTCAGTGAAAACACCACGTCACCAGAAGATGTCGGTTGGCGAGCTGCTGCTGCTAATTTATCGGACTTAGCAGCAATGGGCGCTTATCCTTTAGGAATTACCGTTGGACTGGGGCTTCCTGGCAATATCACTGTCAGTTGGGTAGAAAGGTTGTACCAGGGAATGACTGAATGCTTGCAATCTTACGATACATCAATTGTAGGCGGTGACGTGGTGCGATCGCCGATCGTGACTGTTGCTATCACTGCCTTCGGTCAAGCTGACCCCTATCGAATTATCCGCCGCAACCAAGCTAAAATTGGAGATGCGATCGTTGTCACCGGCGTGCACGGCGCGTCCCGTGCTGGCTTAGAATTACTTCTCCATCCCGAAAAGGCAGAAAATCTGATTGAGGAGGAAAAAACGTTTTTAATTCACGCTCATCAGCGTCCGAAACCACGACTCGATGTCGTACCTATCCTCTGGCAAATTTTAGACTCCTACTCCCAGACGCACAATGGCCCGTCTCTACTTCTCCCCATCGCTGGTATGGACAGTAGCGACGGCTTTGCTGACGCAGTAGTGCAAATTTGTCGCGCCAGTGGAGTTGGTGCTGTAATTGAAAGTACTCGAATTTCTCTACCAAAGGTTTTTGACCACTGGTTGACCAAAAAGCAAGCACTCGAATTTGCCTTATATGGTGGTGAAGATTTTGAATTAGTACTGTGCTTGTCAAAAGAGCCTGCTGATGAATTAGTACAACAGCTTGGTCAGGGTGCAGCTGTTGTAGGAGAGATTACACAAGGGTCAACCGTAGTTTTACGTGACCCAAATCAAGAATTCCCTGACCAAATTTTGACTCTTAGTCAGGGATTTCAGCATTTTGGTTAGTGGATAGTGGTTAAAAACCAACTACTAACTACTAACTACTAACTACTAACTACTAACTACTAACTACTAACAAATTATTTAACCCACTTGTTGGCTACTAGTTCTGCCAAGTCAAGCACGCGTTGGCTGTAGCCCCATTCGTTGTCGTACCATGCCATAACTTTGACCATGTCACTGCCCATAACCAGCGTCAAGCTAGCATCAACAATGGAAGAAGCATCAGTACCTTGATAGTCTGAGGATACCAATTGTAGTTCGCTATAGTCTAAAATGCCCTTCAGTTCACCTTCAGAAGCTTGTTTGAGGGCTGCGTTAACCTCCTCTGCAATAGTTGGCTTTTCGACTTGTACAACAAAATCCACCACCGAAACATTCGGGGTAGGTACGCGCAATGCAACGC
>JANZYY010000397.1:4962-5289 GCA_026419705.1 Fischerella sp. | reverse complement strand
AATTTGCAGTGCATTATTTACAAAGAGGAGAAAATCCTCCACCCGGGGCTAAAATCATTATACAAATTGGCAATCAATTAGAATCAATATCTTTTGAATACTATCAAAAATTAATAACTTCTCAGCAGAATACAATTACTAATAATGGCAAATCTTTTTGAAATTTTTACCAAATCTGAAAAATCGATAGATAAATTCGTTCACTATTTTCCTTTATATGAAAAATGGTTTAGTAAGTTTATTGGTAAATCGCCTAGAATATTGGAAATCGGAGTACAAAATGGCGGCAGTGCTGAAATGTGGGTCAAGTACTTTGGTTCTAAAACC
>JANZYY010000397.1:0-4952 GCA_026419705.1 Fischerella sp. | reverse complement strand
GCGCTGTACAGTACATGCATCTGAAGATATAGAAATTATTATTGGAGACCAGGGCAGTGAAGAATTTTGGGATGATTTTATATCAAAAAAATTAAATTTTGATATTATCATTGATGACGGAAGTCACGAAAATGCTCATCAAATTTTAACTTTGAAGAAAACATATAACTTACTTAACAACGGCGGCATTTATTGGTGTGAAGACACGCATACCAGTTATTATAATTGTAGAGTGCAGGGCGGTGGTTATTTAAATCCTAAAAGTTTCACCGAATACGCTAAAAGCGTAATCGATGTTTTAAGCGAACACCACACACATTATGCCATTGGTGTCGGACATACGATAAATAATCGACACGTTGATCCCGAATTGGTTTTACTGTACAATCAAATACAGGGAATACATTTTTATGACAGTATAGTGGTCATCGAAAAAGGGCCAAGATTACATTTTCAAAGAATTTTAAATTCTGGTAAAACTTTATGAAATCGTGGGATTGTTTTGATACGCTAGTAGCGAGACTTTATTATGGTCCACATACCGTTTTTGCTGAAGCAGGAAGACGGTTGGGTATAGAGAATTTTGTACAGCAAAGAATGTATGCTGAACAAATCAGCAATAAAACTTACACTGACATTTATAATCATTTGCCTGGTGCCGACCCAGAGGTAGAATTTCAAGTTGAACTTGAACATTGTTTTGGTATTACTGAAAATATTTTGCAGGTTGAAGATGGTGACGTCATAGTTTCGGATATGTATCTTAGCGAATCGCAAATTCGAAAGATATTAGAAAAATGTGGATTGAATAAAGACGTTCAAATTTATGTAACGCCCGACGGAAAGCATAAAGGATATGTTTGGAGTATGTTGCCTCAGGTATCTTTACATACGGGCGATAATTTACAAGCCGACGTTTATAGTGCCCAACAGGCGGGGATACCAACATATCATTATACAGGTGCTTTGTTGAATGGAGTTGAACAGTACGTTGCACAATTTGATGAAAATTTGGCATGTTGGATGCGTTATGTGAGACTAAAATGCCCGGGCGACGATGAACACAATTTTAAGAAATATTGGGAAGATCAAAGTAATTATAATTTACCTGTTCTAGCTCTTGCCAGTTTAGAATTGCCTGAAGATCAAGAAATAGTATTTAATTATAGAGACTGTGTTTATTTCAAGCCTTTATATGAAGCAATTACTGGTAAAAAATCTTATTCCGTTACAACCTCACGTAAGTGCTATCGAAACCCGTCCAAGCCATATATCAATTATGTTGTCAATGAAACTAAAAATCGTGTATTGGTAGATTTACAAGGTACGGGTAGTAGTGTTAGAGATTTTTTTGCCAAACTGAATATATCACAGCCAACAACTATTTACGTCTGTGGACCGGTAGAGGAGCCCACTATAGGACTTTCGGCATCTTGTTCTGATGCAATCGAAAAGCATAATTGTAGTTATACAGGAACATTGGTTAATTGGACAGACATACCAATACATGCTTCATTTGAACACTCATCATATATAATCGAACCTCAGCGTCAAGCCATGTTACACGCAGTCAACTCGGCCAAGTATTTTAAAATTCGACCAAATCGACCTTTGATTCATGAACTTTTGGTAGCTATGTCTACTGATTTCACAGTGCAAAATATGTCATGGATTGATAACCATTAACTTTTTGTTACATATTTTACAATTTTCTAGTTGACAGCTGAACTAAATCGTTTTACACTAAAGAAGTTAAATTTAACTTAAATTCTTTCAATTTTCGAAATCACACCAAAATGAATCACGAATACCAAAACGATTTTTATTTAGACGGCCGTGTTGTACGTTGGAAAATTAATAACGCCGTACCTTTTAGTAGCACATTGCAAGAATTTTTTCTTGCAGGTTTAATCACTGATGAGCAAAAGAGAAAGTATCCTTGTTCGAAAAGTCGAAGAAGCCATCGCAATGAGAAAATATAATGCCATTAAAAAGGGTTATGATTTAGAAGAACTAAAAAAGATGGAAGCCAAAATTTATCTTGAATAAAATATACTGATAACTTTACTTGGAGCTTTAAAATGTCCTTTACCACTAAAATCGGTGAAAAAAACATTCTAGTTAAAGATTTAAACGGCTATTGGTACAGCATTCCTTCCAGCCTAGAAGAAGACTTCAAAATCATGCGTGAAGCCATTGAGCTTGCGGAATGGGGCAGCGATGAGTGGTTCCAACGCTGCGACGACTTTTCCGCCCAATTCGGTTCCTTTATCAAAGAGTAAGTCATGTTCGCAAGAGCAAAAAGTCCACGTAACATGCCGCAAATTCTTGTTTGGAAGTGCCCATACACCGGCACTATTTTTGAAAATCGAGACAAATACGCTAAACATCTTCGTGCGCTTCGTAACCAGCGTGCTTTCGAACGTAAAATTTCGCAGGCCAATCGTGATCGCAATAAGTTTTTCGAGGGGATGCGTGCCACAGTTCAGACTTTTAAGCAGCTCGAACAATTTATCATCAACAACTGGGAGCAGTTCCTTACTAATGGTCTAAACAAGAATTCTGCACGGATCAGTTCTGCTGCAAAGATTGAAGCACTGTCTACGATCAAGCTCAAATCTATCCGGTTTTGCAATATGCATTGGAATCCTTGTGCTTCTAATACGCATTCTTGCCCGATCGACGGTGTTATTAACTGGTCCAGAACTAGCAAGATGTCCGACGGTACTCCTGCCCCCGTTGGTTATCCAGGGTGGCAGGGTAGGCTAAAATTCGAGCTCACCGAAAATAATATTGTCAGTGGCAGCGATTTTTTTGATAAAACAGGGATCAATACTGGCACCGGTAGCGGCGCAAGTAACAAATACGAGTACGATGTTACGCTTTTTGATGACGATTGGCCAGCTATGATATCACTACAACACAAGCTTAGAATGGCTAATGTTCTTAGTGATGATAAGTTCACGGTGTCCGATCTTATGTAACCAAAATTATTTAATTCTAGTGAACTACCCACGGACTAAAGATCCAGTGGTTTTACGCTCGATTGATAAATTTTAATTTTGGTTAAATAGGTTCTTGATTTTTAAAATGGGTTAGATTATAATTACAACATAAGAAAGTTATTAAAGACGAAAATCCACTATATGCTAAATTTCACCGTATAGACGAAACATATTATATATTTTATTAAAGATAAATTAGGTTAAGTTCAGCAAGTAAATTTATATTTGGCGGTGCGAAAGCACAGGTCGTTGACCGGACTTATACGGTTATTAACCTGAAAGGAAAACAAAATGGATTTTAAGCAAGCAGTTGAAAATACTGCAACCTACGGCAAGACTGCTAATGGCGCAGACACTCTTGACACCAGCATGAGCAAGCTGGTTGATTTGTTCTTCATGATCGGTGCGAGCCGCGGTAAGGACATCACCGCTCAATTTGAAGCTGCATATCAGGAAAACGCTTCGCTAGCACGTAAGATTCTTTTCTGGGCTCGTGACGTGCGTGGTGGCGCCGGAGAACGCCAAACCTTTCGCAACCTGTTGAAGTTCATTGAAAAGAATCACCCCGGTGATGTAGTAAATCTGATCCCCCACGTGCCCGAGTTTGGTCGTTGGGATGACCTTCTAGTGTTCGAAAGCCAAGCAGCTCGCGATTTGGCATTCTTCCAAATCAAGGAAGCTTTGCTGACCAAGCAAAATGGTCTATGCGCTAAGTGGATGCCCCGCCAAGGTGCAGACGCTGTGGCACTGCGAAACTATCTTGGTCTAACCCCCAAGGGTTATCGAAAGCTGCTAGTTGGCTTGACCAAGGTTGTTGAGCAACAAATGTGCGCTAACAAGTGGACTGAAATCGATTATAGCCATGTACCAAGCCTGGCTGCTGCACGTTATCAAAAGGCTTTTAGTCGCCACGACGCAGCGGGCTACAAGGCCTACAAGGAATCACTGGTCCGCGGTGAGGCTAAGATCAATGCCGCAGCAGTGTATCCCTATGACGTCGTTAAAAGCCTGGCACAAGGCGACGCTGTTGTTGCACGCGAACAGTGGAAGGCTCTGCCCAACTATGTAGGCGATCAACTGATCCTGCCCATGGTTGACGTCAGCGGCAGCATGTCTTGCCCAGTGGGAGGCAACAAGAACCTGAAGTGCATTGACGTGGCAGTGAGTCTTGGCCTATATCTGGCAGACAAGAACACTGGCCCATTTAAGGACATGTTCTTGACTTTCAGCTCCCGGCCAAAAATTCAAGTGCTTAAGGGTGATATCTTGAGCAAGTACAACCAGTTAACCACAAGCGAGTGGGGCGTAAGTACCAATCTGAGCGCAGCATTTGAAGAAGTGCTGCGTGTTGGTCAGGAGAACAAGGTGCCTGAGGCAGACATGCCCAAGTACATCTTGATTTTGAGCGACATGGAGTTTGACGACGCCACTGGTGAACGTGTAGATATCTATGATTATGATCATAAGCCTGTAAAGGTCACGGCCATGGCAGACATCGAAGCACAGTATATGGCAGCTGGTTACACGGTGCCAAAGGTCATCTTCTGGAACTTGAACGCTCGTGCAGGTAATGTGCCTGTAAAGTACAACAAGGATGGCACTGCACTGGTGTCGGGTTTTAGTCCTGCAATCATGAAGTCAATCTTGGCTGCAGAAAAGATCGCTCCTTTTGATATCATGATGGCCACGATTAGTAGCGAACGCTACGCTGTTATTCAATGAGAATAAGGGTCTGTAAGCTGAAGTGGACAAGCGGGTTGTCTCTAAAACAACAGATAGCGGGTTCGAATCCCGCACAGACCACTAACTAAAAATGCCTAGGCTGACGAGTCAGGGCATACTCCGGGTGAGCCTAAACCCGTAATAAAACAAGGTCCCATCGGCATAGGGAGAACGGCCGGGGTTTTTAACACATAACCCAAACACATGTGTTCGGCGGGCAAGCGT
>JANZYY010000396.1 GCA_026419705.1 Fischerella sp. | reverse complement strand
GTTATGTTTCTAACAGTATCCTGAGTATTGTCTTGAATATTTTCAAATCCGCGCTTGGTTCCCTTGGCAAAATCTTCAGCAGTATTCTCAGCTTTGTTTTCTAAATCTTCAGCTTTTTGCTGAACATTTCTGCCTAAATCATCTCTTTCGGAAGTGACACGACGGAAAGCTTCTGCTGGGTTATTGGTTGCTCTCTCAGCTTGATTTTGCGCCGCATTTTCTTTCAGAAACTCAGCTCTAGCTTTTGCATCTTTAGATCTTGGATCTACATCACTAAAGTTATTCATTCCTCCTTCGTAACGATTAGTGGCATTCTCTCCCTTTGGAACATACACTTCCGCATTTGGTCTAGTAGAAGGCTGTGGAGGTTGTCCTGCTACCGTAGGACGATTGCAAGCTTGCGTAAAAAATAGTAAGATTCCTGCCACAAAAACTGTTAGAATCTGCTTGAGGCGAATTTTTTTGATCCAAGCAATTACTGTGTTCATCATGCAACTCCTTGTAGTTGTTTAACAAGTTATAAAGTTGGACGATCATCAATCCAAAATTTTAATATTTGATTTAATATTTGATTGAGATTTTGGATTGAATGCAAATCTGAAAAATTGGTGAAAGATGCGGGCAAGATTGGGTAAATTTATTTTATCTGCCCACAGTTGGATGAGGCTGCACTTCAGATCTAGCACCTGCTTCATCTGCCTTCTCTTTCAAAAAGCCCGAAGCTTCTTCAACTGCTTCTTTGACAGCTTCAATTCTTTCTTTAGCTCTTTCTCCTACGTTTGATTCGTTCTGAATCAAGTTACCAGATTCAGGTTTGAAATCTTTTTCTCTAATAATTGGTAATTCTCCTTCTTTGTAGGCTCGACCTACAGGAGTTTCCGCACCAGGATAAAGCAATTCAGATTCTTTATCGGTAGCAGCAAACAATTGTTGTGAATTTAACTGTTGTAGCCTAGCTTGGTCGCGTCCAGATTTGGACATTTTTAAGTTTGTGTAATTGTCCCCACCATTCTTGTAAGGATTGTTTCCACCACCAGCTTGCACGGCCGGGTTATTTGGATTTGCTGCGTGAGGATATGGACTACTACAAGCAGTGTTAATTATCAACAAGAGTCCTGTGAACAATACGATGAAAATTTGGCGCAGTTGCAGTTTTTTTATCACAGCAGTTAAACAGTTCACTATCTCCTCCTTTCAATACCAAACAAGTTTTATCGCCGAGTGGTTATATAACTCAGCGAACTTATTTCCTTTGTTTGATTTATTTGCTGTCAGAGCAATAATCGATTTCTAAGAGTACGCAACTAAAAGGAAACCTTTCATCTAACGTAAGTCACATTATTATTAGTTTTTGCGTTCTAATTATCTTACTTGGGATGGATATAGAAATTTTAAATGATAGATGATAGCTAAAAAATAGATAGATGCTCTATTCCAAGTCGATATTCAAAATAAATATAGCAGTCCGAAATCATGAAAAATAAAAACAAGACAAGCTCCCGACTTCATAGAGAAGTCGCAGTTCTGTGAGGGATAACGAGTGAGATTAGCTAGTAGTTAGTAGCTAATCTCATATCTGTCTTGAAAGAGTAGTCTGCTCATGTGAATAAAGCAATTAACTAGTAACAACCATCAAATCAAAAATCAATCAACTCTGTCTTCCTTTTCCATTCCTAAGAGGCTGAGGATATACTGCTGATTTACCGTATGATTTGAGGTGTTCGATCAAACCTTAGCTGAACAGTCTAATTTTCAAAATGATCAAGAAAATTTTACGCTGGATAATTTTGGGTGGAATGCTGTTTTTTTTGGCGAAAGCCTTCAAGAATAACTGGGAAGGAATTGCTGACATTAGCATTGATGCAGCAGGATGGGCAATTATCGCGATCGCCACAGGTGTAACTTTATTAGCACATACTTGGGCAGGTTGGGTATGGATTTGGATTTTCAAGAATTTAAAGCAACCTATACCATCTTCTGCCCAATTCATCTATGTTTATCTAAAAACAAATGTTGCCAAGTATTTGCCTGGTAACGTTGGGCATTACTATGGGCGAATTATGGCAGCAAAAAATGCCAAAATTTCCACTGGTGTAGCTACCCTCAGCGTCTTGCTAGAACCGTTACTCATGGCAGCAGCAGCTTTAATCATTGTCCTACTCGGCAGTCTGTTTGTGAAGACTAATACCAGTCTGACTTTGCAGATAGCACAAATACTGGGTTTGGCTGTAGTGCTTTGTGTGCTTCATCCCCGATTTTTGAACCCATTAATTCGCCTACTGTATCACTTGAAGGCAAAAAAGTCTAATACTGTTAAAACCTCAGCCGTTAATTTGAGTATGCAAAGCTATCCTCTCAAACCTCTATTAGGAGAACTGGGCTTTTTGGGACTGCGCGGAATTGGATTTATTTTAACTTTGTATGCCTTGAGTCCTTTAAATTTAAATCAAATACCTTTGTTGTTGGGCGTTTTTAGTTTTGCTTGGTTGCTAGGATTGATTGTTCCTGGTGCGCCTGGTGGATTGGGTGTGTTTGAAGCAACTGCGATCGCGCTATTGCGGAATCATTTTCCGGAAGCAGTGGTAATTAGTGCAACAGGTATATATCGGCTTGTAAGTGTTTTATCTGAAACTGCTGGTGCGACCCTAGCTTGGTTGGACGAGCGTCTACTTCATTCAAATCAGAACCGTTGACCAATGACTAATGACTATTGACCTAACTTTAGCTGAGAAAACACGCGATAAGCATCCGGATTAAACTGAAATTCACTTGTCTGCCGTTCTGCTTCAAACTTAACCAAATTATATTCCACATTTTCAGTATAAATTGCCAGCGTGATGTTGAAAATTTCAATAAAATTAATGAACCACCGGCATTCTTCTTCTGGATATTTATCGTAATAGCGAATTAAATTCGCGATCCGAGTTTCTAGATGACTGCGAGAATTTTTACAAATCAGAATAATTTTTAACAATACAATTACTAATGTTAGAGGATGTCCCTGAGACAGCAATAAAATAAATAAAGGCGAAGGTTCACTTCCATTTTCGGTTGTCAGACAATCAATTACTCGGTTACAAGTTCTTAGTAATAAATCCTTGCTGATGATTATTTCATCATATTCTGATTTCCAGGCTGATAGCTTCTCTGACAATTGTTGCTGCAAAGTCTCTACAAATTTGGGTTGCTGTACGGAAAAAATCAGATATTTTTCCAGACTTTCTTTGAAATCTTTAAAATTTTGATTTTGAGTTTGCTTTAAAAATATATTAGCAATATTTTCATAGCTGAATGCACCTTTTTTGACGACAATCGCCTTAATTAAACGTAAAACATCATCCCCTAAAATACTGGGATTTTTGTAACGTGTTTTGTGAGACGCAGTAGACTGAGAGCGAGCAATATACATTGCTAGTTCAAACTTAAATTTATCTTTTAGTTGTTTGGAAGCTTTTCTCGCTGCCTCTTGTTGTTCTTTTGGATTATTGCGGTCTACAGATTGAGCCGCTAGTAAATAAGAAGTATAGCGATGAACCCAATGAATTTTACTTTTATCTCTATACGCAAATAATTTCAGCTCCTTGAAGTCTTCGCTTTGAATAAATTTTTCTATCCAACCTTGAAAAATAGCTATTTTAGGGAAATTTGTCTGCTTGCGATTGACTTTATAGTCAGCAAATAATTTTATTAATTCTTGAATATATTTGTACTTCCTATTACTTTCCCAATTGTTAACTAAAATGTAGCAACAACGCTTGAGTGTATTATGAAAATCTTGTTCATTATCAATGAAAATTTCATATATTCCTGGTGCAGAATCTGAATTGGCTGAATCCAAGCAATCTAAAAACAAAAGCTTAAATTCTTGTAAAACATCTTCTGGTAGGCGTTCTTGCACACTTTCCACCAAGAAACTGTAAATTTTCTCTTGTATAACTTGCAAATCCGGCTCTTTAAACTTCTCTTTAACAATATGTTGATGAAACTGAGTATTTTGTAAACTATGAGCGGTCATTATAGTCCTCAAGACTAAAAAGTAGTTTAGCTATATTTTTATCTGCTTAACCTTGGTAAACAAGAGTATCAATCTAATATTTAAGAACTCAAAATTTTCTTTACATAAAATTGATAAATTGGCTGATATACGGAATCCATCAAAGTAGTAAATTGTCTGTTTTTTTACGCTTAAATACACAAAACACATGTAATAACTTATGCTTTTGTACGTAATTTCATCGCAGCCGTTAAGAAGTCCTGTCTACAGGTGAATTTTTCTGGTTGTGCAAAAAATTTGCGCGCTCGCCGAGCGAGATAGTTCCTACCGTTGATTTGGTGCGAGCACCAATGTTTATTCTTCTTGGGTTTGGATTGAGTAACCAACCATGCACCATCCCAAAAATGTGGTAGCCAGAATACTCGACAACAAGGATAATATTAAGGAACGAACAGGGTTTATCTATTATGTGCGGTGACAACACCGGAAACTATTGCACCGCCACCAAAAGCTGTACCTAATACTTGAAAGATTCGTTCTCAAGAGCGATCGCGCTTAGCTTGTTCTATCTCTACTACGCCGCGAATTGCTCCAATCATCTGGTCAAAGAGGTTTTGACTGGGGTCAGATATTTGAATAGACTTGAACTATTAGCCAAGAAATTTCTTTGTTGGCGGACTCAAAAGTCAGGCGATCGCCCTACTATATCATTCTCATTCGCAAGATTCCTGACTCCTCTAAAAATCCAAGTGACAATGGTGGCTATGACCCCTCATTTGCCCAAAAATTGGTTTGTGTACCAGATGTGAATTTAGCCTGCAATAACGCCTGCGGCGTACCCGTCTCTATATCTTGTGGAATGAAGAAGAAAGTCGAGCAATCAAGGGTGTCACCCTCTATTTGCCAACAACATCCTATGGATATCGGGGAGCTGAACAGCCTTCGCTGCTCGCTTTCAATTTAGTGGGGGTGGAGGGACTTGAACCCTCACGACCTTTTACGGTCAACGGATTTTCATTCTCTTGCAGCTTTCGCTACTGCCTAATCAATTTAATTGCTTTAGGCTTTGAGAATTGGACTCTCCCTTTACCCTCGACTTGACGTTAGGGTAGCTCCCGTCGGGTCTCTGCACCTTCCAAACTTGCCCTTTGTTATTTATCATTTGCGCTTTGTGACTCACAAAGGACAAATGACAAGTGACGAGTTTGGCTTGGCTCAGGATTGCCATGTCTGTTGCCAGATTTAGGTTTCCCTGAATTTGAGAGCGTTCACTTGAGGAATTTCTTCTTCAAGGCTCAATTACT
>JANZYY010000395.1 GCA_026419705.1 Fischerella sp. | reverse complement strand
GCTACGGACACTCTGGTTTATCTGTAGTTGATGCCCAAGGTAAGTTGGTGGGTATTATTTCTCGCCGAGACATTGATATTGCTCTGCATCACGGTTTTAGTCATGCACCGGTCAAAGGCTACATGACAACAAACTTAAAGACTATAACCCCCGATACTACCCTGCCAGAAATCGAGTCATTAATGGTGACTTACGATATCGGACGTTTACCAGTGTTAGAAAATGGACAGTTAGTGGGAATTGTCACGCGCACCGACGTCTTGCGGGAATTACATCAGCAACAAACTGGTGCAGAGATGACCAGATGGGGAGATGGTGAGAAAGAAAAAGGAGGGGAAGAAAGTGTTGAAATTCCGACGCTTAGTCAATTGCGCGATCGCCTTGCTCCCAAACTCTGGGAACTACTCACCAAAGCCTCTGCACAAGCTAAACAACGCGGTTGGCATTTGTATTTAGTAGGGGGAGCAGTACGCGACTTACTGCTAGCTAAAGAAGCATCTGGCACTTTGTTGATTCAAGATATAGATTTAGTCGTCGATGGCTTTCACAAAGCTGCTGATGTGGGTGCTGGTGTAGAATTAGCCAAAGCACTCCAGCAACTTTACCCAGCAGCACGCTTAGAAATTCACGGTGCTTTTCAAACTGCTGCCTTACTTTGGCACAAAGACCCAGAATTAGATTCTCTCTGGGTAGATATTGCTACTGCCAGAACTGAATTTTATCCCTACCCAGCAGCTAATCCTGAAGTCGAAGCCAGTTCAATTCGTCAAGATTTGTATCGGCGCGATTTTACCATCAATGCTCTCGCACTGCGACTTACTCCTCCTCGTGCTGGTAAACTACTTGATTTCTTTGGTGGCTTGCTGGATTTGCAAGCCAAGCAAATTCGCGTTTTACACGCCAACAGCTTTATCGAAGATCCCACCCGTATTTATCGCGGCGTCCGCTTTGCTGTGCGCTTTGGCTTCAAAATTGAACAGCAAACAGAAGAATATATTCGTTATGCCATAAATAGTGGTGTTTACGATCGCACAACTAAAGAAAACAGCAAAACGCCTGCACTGCAAACTCGACTGAAAGCAGAATTAAAGCACATTCTCGAAGCGCCTTATTGGAAACCAGCTTTACAGTTACTTGCAGATTTGGGAGCATTGCAGTGCATCCATCCTACTCTCAAGCTTGATGAGGAGTTGTGGCGACAATTACGACTGCTAGAACGCTGTTTGCTCAAATTTGACCCCGAACAAACACTAATCGTTCATTGGCAAATGCGCCTAGAAGTTATTATCGCCCACCTCGCACCAGAATATCGAGTCAAGGTAGCAAAAAATCTGCAAATGCAAGAAGATAGCATCGAACGCTTGCAGAATTTTGCCCAGATACAAGCTGAGGTGAAGGAATCTTTACCCACTTGCCAACGTCCCAGTCAGGTAGTGAAATTACTGCGGCGCTACGATTTACCCACGTTGATTTTAATTGCTCTACACAGTTCGCGAACTATCAGGCGGCAAATATGGCATTACTTAACAGTTTGGGCTAACGTGCAACCAATTCTCAATGGTAACGATCTGAAGAAACTCGGTTACAAACCAGGACCCCAGTATCGGAAAATCCTGGATGATTTGCTAGCTGCTACCTTGGATGGAGAGATTCGCGATCGCGCTGGTGCGGAAAAGTTTTTAGCAGAACGTTATACTCCCTAAGAGAATCAAAACCAACCGCATTCTGTAGTGGTATATGGTTTATATTCGTTGGGAACGATGTTTTTTTGACCAGTAAACTTCCTGCCATAATAACCGTCATCAAAACCACGACCAAATTCACCACCAGCAGTACGTGGTTTGTAAGCTTTGCCTTTTTCAGCACTTTCACGTCCTTGTCGGTAGCCGTCAGCGTAGGCTTGAGGGTGATAGGCGGGATCTTCGTCAACCAGCCATCGAGTAACAGGATAACAATAATTTAATGGAAAAGGATATAGGTGACGATAATAGTAACGCCGATGAGCTTGGGCGGGTTGATTGTTGAAGAGAATTCCACTAGCAGCAGCTAAAGCTACTAGAGTTGCCATCATCATCTTTTTCATAAGATCATTCTCCAGAGTTATTTAACTTCTGGTGCTTTTAAGATATCTTTGAGAATATTTGATTGACATCACCTGTTTGGGTGACAGATGGCTTTATTACTAACGATTTTTCTGCATGAAAATTGCTACTAAAGTATATAAAAGTTAAAAAATTTTGAACCACTAAGACACTAAGACACAAAGAGAGTAGTTTACTCTAGTTAAGGTAAATATAGTGTATGGGGTTGATGTTTATACAACCCTCGCGGCTAAGCATTACCTCTGCAAGAGTCACAGGAGATGAAACCGTGAGTAGTCTGGGCAAAAAAAGATTAGAAGTAGCTTTAGCGATCGCCGCTTGCGCTATTGGTGGTGGTGGTGTGTCATCTGCGCCGACTCCTGGCGTAGAAATTCCAAAACAAGTGATTTTAACTGCTTCTGATGTTGCTATGTACACTTCGATCTGGAAAATCTATTTTGAAGAGGATTTATCTAACAAACAAGTGATAGAAATGCTGGCAGAGATAGGTTTGGTAACAGTAGCAGCAGTAGGAACAGCTTATATTGTTTCCAAAGCAACCACAGCAATATTGTGTGAAATTACAGACTGGCTTGGACCAGCAGGTTGGGGTATTGCAGCAGCGATCGCCGGTTCGCTCACAGGTTTGTTTGGGGCAGCTTGGGCAGTATATTGTGATTATCTTTACTGTCAAAAAGAACTTCAAGCTGCTTAAGTTTGCCATTAGTCATTGGTAATTACAAATGACCAACGACTGATGACAGCGGACACCTTTTAAAACACACCAACTTTATCTGTTTTTTCCCAAGGAAGTTCCAAATCAAGCCTGCCAACATGACCATAGGCCGCTAGTTTTCTATAAAAACCATCTTTATAGATTGAAGGTAGAAATCGCAAATTAAACTGCTTGATTATCCCTGCTAAACGAAAATCAAAATGCTTTGCTAGCAGTTGCGTGATTTCTTCATCAGAAATTTTGCCTGTTCCAAAAGTTTCTACCTGAATGCTGACTGGTCTGGAAATGCCGATCGTATAACTTAGTTGCACCTCACATTCATCGGCAATCCCTGCTGCTACAACATTTTTAGCTGCATAACGAGCGGCATAAGCTCCAACTCTATCTATTCTAATTGGGTCTTTGCCGCTGAGGGCGGAACCACTATGTTGTGCATATTCTCCATAAGTATCTATAGCATTTTTTCTACCTGTTAACCCAGAGTGAGCAGCAGGACCACCGCGAATAAATTGTCCGTCAGGATTAATAAATATTCTCGTTTTTGCATCTGGCTTAATTTCTTCAGTGTCAAAAACAGGTTTAATTACTGTCTCGTAAATATCCTCTCGAAGTTGTTGTAAATCAGGATATTTGGCTTTATTTTGACTGGCAATAACTGTGAGACTGTGAATTCTATAAGGACGGCGATCGCGATATTCAACTCCTACTTGAGTTTTGCCATCGGGAGTAAGATAAGAAAGTATATTTTGTCGTCTGACTTCACTAATTCGTTTTGCTAGTTTGTGAGCTAACCAAATTGGTAGAGGCATCAAAGCAGAAGTTTGATTGCAGGCAAAACCAAATACTGTCGCTTGGTTTTTGGCAGGAATTTGCTCTATTTCTTCATCAGAAAGTTCTTTTTCATGAAAAGAATAAATCCGATCGGGAGTCAATTCTGAAAGGCTAGTCAAAATGCTACAAGTCTTACCATTAAATTCCGTATGTTCGTAGCCTACCTGGTCAATTACTTTTCTGGCCACATTGGTGAAATCTACGTTGGCACTGGGTTCAAATCTAGCTGCAATGAAAACAATACCTGTAGCTACCGCACATTCTGTAATTACGCGAGAATATGGGTCTTGCTGAAGAAATCTGTCTACAATCGCATCACTAATCTGATCGCAAAGTTTATCAGGATGCCCCTCAGTTACCGATTCAGAGGTAAACATGAAATCTTTTTTCATATGCTTTCACCTTTGGTTAGTATTTACCAATTCACTCTGGTTCAATATTTAAAATTCCCCCAACCTCCCTTTCTAAAGCACGGCTGTTTCATACAGCCCAATAAAAATTTGCATCCCTACCAAATTCATAAACTCTTTGTGTCCTTTGTGTCCTTTGTGGTTAGTTAACATAAATATCTCTGGGTGGGAAGGAGCTAATTAATTTTTCTGGCCTACTTTCCAAAGGGACTGAAGAGATCGTTTTTTGTCATCATTTGCTGAAGATGGATTCTTTGTGCTTTCATTTACCAACAGAGGTAGCAAAGCACTACTGCCAATGACAGCACCATCAACAATATCAATTGGTGTAATCTTCAATAAACTTCGCAGTGGTGGAACAACCATAGCAAGAAATTGAATAGCAAAAGAACCGATGATGGCAGCATTTAAGTAAGAATTATTCGGCAGTTTTTCTGGACTAAAGATGCTACGATTTTCAGAACGGGAGCTGAGGGTATGTAGCAGTTGAGCTGATGTTAGACTCATAAAAGCAATGGTGCTGGCCTGAGGACTGATGCCATATTTGAGGATACCGTATCCGTAAGCCGCCAAAGTACCGAGAGATATTGTTCCTGCCTCAAAGGCAATTCTGCCAAAATCTGAACTCTTAATGATTGGTTCGTCTGGGTTGCGGGGAGGCTGACTCAGTACATCTGGTTCTGGTGCTTCCAACGCCAGAGAAAGACCAGGGAAAATGTCTGTCACCAAATTCAGCCAAAGTAGTTGGATTGCGTTTAGGGGTTCGCCTATACCAACTGCGGTAGCGGTTGTCATCACCATGATTTCACTTAGGTTGGTGGCGAGGAGAAAATGCACCGATTTTCTAATGTTGTTGTAGATAGTTCTCCCCCGGCTAACAGCAACAATCATAGTTTCCAGCCTGTCATCTTCCAAGACGATGTCTGCAACTTCACGTGCTACATCAGTTCCGCCTTTGCCCATGGCTACGCCAACTTGAGCAGCTTTGAGTGCGGGAGCATCGTTAATACCATCGCCTGTCATGGCAACAACCTGTCCAGCGGCTTGTAATGCTTGGACGATTTGCAATTTATTGCTAGGACTGATGCGGGCAAAGACATCCACTTTATCAGCAAGTGCTGTCAGTGATTCTGGGGTCAGATTGTTAAGGTCAGTGGAGTCTAGAATCTCTAGTTGAGGATCTCTGCTTAATTCTAATTCTTTGGCGATCGCGTAGGCAGTAGGACTTCTGTCTCTTATACACATCTGACGCTGCCGACGAGCGA
>JANZYY010000394.1 GCA_026419705.1 Fischerella sp. | reverse complement strand
AGAGACAGGGACTATCCCATTCACGACTTAGTATTGTTCATGCAGAGTTTGGTTTTGTGGGATTTGCTCTCAGGCGATCGCCTTTCCCGCCTCAAGGATCTCGAACTCAAAAATGAGGAAGGAAAATCACTTACCCTCCCTGAGTTATTTGATACTCTCCAATTAGGAATTTGGACAGAAGTGGTAAAACCCAATGGCAAGAACATCAAGATTTCTAGCCTGCGTCGCGGCATCCAGCGGCGATACCTAGAAACCTTAATAGAAATGGTGTTGCGAAAACAAGATGTCCCTGAAGACGCCCGTACTCTGGCTTGGTATAAACTACGGCAACTAAATGAAAGGCTGGCAGGTATGAGTTCTGATGATGAGTATACCAAGGCGCATTTACTAGAGACGCGCGATCGCATTCAGAAAGTTTTAGATGCACCCTTGCAAGGGAATTAATTTCGGACATTACAGAACCAGCTTTCACGAGCGCGTCGTGTAGTACCCTGAACGCAGATATACTGGATTTCACGATCTAACCACCAAGACACTAAGACACTAAGGTCGGGTCACTTCCCAAATTCTTGGCGTCTTGGTAGCTTTGTGTTTAGTTATACCAATTCTCCCGGAGAGGGTAACAGATTTTTGCTACCGTTTCAATTCACATCGGGCGTAAATCTGGGAGGGAAAATTGCCGTTGTTTATCTAATTCTTGCAACCGCAACTTCTCAGCATAAAAAGCTTGATAGTATGATTGCCAAAGCTCTGGTTCTGCTTCCGGATCGGTTTGCTCCCATAATTCTAAGAAATGACGATAGCGCTTTTCTCGCAGTACGCGTTCCATGCAAGCAGTTGCAGCTTGGACTACTTGAGGAGTACGCAATATCTCTTTCTTGCCAATCTCGTCGAGCTGAAATAAGTGGGAGACTAACCCCATTTGTTCAGGAAACTCCAGGCATTTATCTTGCACTTTTGATATTAAATCAATTTCTAAATCATCAGCGGAAATTTCTAAAATTTGCCGCCATAAAAATCGATGGTGAGAAAGGCTAAATTGCAAATCCCGTTCTTCCAAGGTGTCGGTAATAGCTTGGCGCTGTTCGGGACAATGCAAGTAAATTCGTAGTAATAAGGCTTCTGCTTGTTCTAGAAGACTTTTTTCTAGTGTTGGTGCAGTTGTTTTACTGGCTTGCGTGGAGAATTCTTGTGTTTTTATATACTGGGGTTTGCGGAACCCAGGAGTGTGGGTTAGTCTGGAGCTACGATCGGATGCAACTTGAGTCAGGAGATTTTCTACTCTTAGAGACACTAGTCTGGCGTCCCCAAGAGCTAAAATTTCTGCACAACGAGAAACGTAATAGTTAAGCGTATCAAGATTAGTTATATTTTTCAGCAATTTTACTAACTGCTGCGAAACTTGTTGAAAATCTGTAGCTTGCTTCAAGTTTCGGTCTTTTGTAATTTGCTGAATCTGCCAATCTAGCCACAGAGGTGCATTTGCTACCAGTTGTTGGTAGTCTGCTGGTGTGTGGGTATGCAAGTACTCATCAGCATCTTTGCCATCTGGCAAGTTGAGAATTTTTAACTGAACTTCGCCTTTGTATACCAGTTCGGCAATTTCTCCTATAGCTCTTTCGGCAGCTATTTTCCCGGCTTTATCGGCGTCAAAGTTGAGTATGAGTTGTTTTGAGTCGCTGTAGCGCAATAGTAGCCGTACTTGGTCTATGCTTAGGGCAGTACCCAAAGAGGCGACGACGTTGTTAATTCCAGCAGCGTGGAGAGCGATCGCATCAAAATATCCCTCTACTACCACAGCTCGATCTTGCTGAGAAATGCCAGCTTTGGCTTTGTCGAGGGCAAATAGAGTTTTACCTTTATTAAAAAGTTCCGTTTCCGGTGAATTTAGATACTTGGGTTGCTCATCTCCCAAACTTCTACCACCAAAGCCGATGACGCGTCCCATGACATCATGGATAGGAATAATCACGCGATCGCGAAACACATCATAATACCCGCTACCTTCTTTACGGGGTTTAATCAATCCTGCTTTTTCCACCAACTGGGCTGGATAACGTTTATCTTCTACCAGATAGCGGTAGAGAGTTTCCCAACCCAGGGGAGCATAACCCAAATTAAACTGCGCAATCGTTTCATCCTGCAGTTGGCGTTGTTGTTGCAAATACTGAAGGGCTAGCTGTCCTTGGGATTGCCTGAGGGCATGTTGATAAAATTGGCAGGTAGAAGCGAGAATTTCATAAAGTTGCGATCGCTCTGATAATTGCCGCTGCAACTGTTGTCGTTGTTCGGGTTCTAGAGTTTGCACGGGTACTTGATAACGCCGCGCTAAATCTAGCACCACTTCTGCAAAGGAGTGCTTGTGCAAATCCATCAGAAATTTAATGGCGTTACCCCCCGCCTGGCAACCAAAGCAATAGTACATTTGCTTGGTAGGGCTAACGGTAAAGCTAGGAGTTTTTTCATCGTGGAAGGGACACAAACCCACAAAATCTTTACCGCGCCTGCGTAAAACAACGTATTCCGAGATGACATCATAGATATCAGCTCTTTGTTTTATTTCCTCTATCGTATCTGGGTGTAAACGGGGAGTTTGCATGCTTAGTCATTGGTCAGTGGATAGTAGTTGATGGATAGTAGTTAGTAGTTATCAACCAACTACTAACTAATGTACAGACGTGCCATAGTACGTCTCTAACTACTAACTCTTGATGGCTATTATATTGTTGTTTGCAAACCAAGAATAATGTTTAGTTAGAGGAAATACTGAAAAATGGGACGTATTTTTCTTTCCGCAGCCCACGGAGGCAAAGAAATAGGAGGAATTGACCCAGGCTCAATTGCTGGTGGTACTACCGAAGCAAAAGAGATGATTCTGCTGCGCGATTTAATTGTGACGGAACTGAGAGCGCGTAGTTTTGAGGTTTTATCGGTTCCTGACGATGTGAGTGCCAAGCAAACGATTGAATGGATAAATTCCCGTGGTCGTCGGGGTGATATTGCGCTAGAAATTCATGCTGATGCTGCTGGCAATCCTTCGGTGCGTGGGGCTAGTGTATTTTATATTGCCAGCAATGACGAACGCAAAAGCAACGCTGACCTATTGTTAATGGGATTGCTGCGCCGTGTTCCCCAATTGCCCAATCGTGGAGTGAAGCCGGATACAGCTTCGGGTTTAGGTAGTTTGGCATTTTGTCGCCAGACAAAGGTGCCTTCTTTATTGATGCAAGTCGGTTTCTTAAGCAGTCCTGACGATCGCTCTTTGTTACAAAATCGCCGTCGCGACTTTGCTTTGGGAATCGCTGATGGATTGGCTGCTTGGAGTCGTATTGTTGATTCCGGTTCTGGAAATGGGGGAGAACTTACCTATGCGGCAATTAATATCAGCATTAACGGGCAAAACTATCCAGAGCAAGGAATACTGATTAACGGTAATGCTTACATTCCGATTGATTTGGTAGATCGCTTGCGGATTGACTTATCAAAAGCAGCCAATGTCCGCCGCGTTACCCATCGCCGGGTTGTTTACGTCAAAGCCATTGAACTACGAGAATTTAATATTTCTGTCAGTTGGGATAGCAGAACTAAGACTGTGACATTACGTTCTAACTTGGTAATTTGTCCTGGTCAAATTGACCGGATTATGTCGCATGGCAATACCTCAGAGGTACAGTTACAGATATTTTTGAAAAATCACAATGAGAATGCTTTGGTGCAGTTTCCTGACATAGCTAAACTCTATCGAGAAGAAGCTACTACAGAGGGGGTTAACTATGATATTGCTTTTTGTCAGATGTGTGTAGAAACAGGATTTTTACGCTTTGGCGATGATATCAAACCCGAGCAAAATAACTTTGCCGGTCTGGGGACTATTGGTGGCGGTACGGAAGCAGCAATTTTTGAAAATGCCAGAATTGGTGTGAGGGCGCACATCCAACACTTGAAAGCTTATGCTAGTTTAGAACCCTTGGTCAAGGAAGTCGTAGACCCACGATTTCGCTTTGTCACGCGCGGTATTGCTCCCTTAGTAGATCAATTATCAGGGCGGTGGTCTGCTGATTTAAATTATGGTAGCAAGATTATGGCAATGCTCAAACGCCTCTACGAGTCGGCAGGATTGATGTAGTGAGAATTATGAATGGTCTCGATTGTCCATTCTCCATTTCCTAATACCTGCTTTACCTCTCGAAATAACTGCATATTAACTCACCTGGATCGTTGTCCTCAAAGGGAACAATCACTTCATCTGGTTCAACTTTAATACGATCGCGACAGTTGTAGATTTCGATGGGTCTTTTGACTCCATCTACACTTACGGCTGCTCTGTATTCCCAATAATTTTTGGCACTGCGTTTAATGCTCAAAATACAAATCTGATGACCCTGATAATTTCGGCATACAGATGCTTCCGCAGGAAACGCTATTAAGAAAAAGTGTATTAATAGTAGCACTAAGGCAATAAATTTCATTCACAAACAAAGATGCAAAGCTAGACTACCTTATTTATGCATAGTCAGTTCTATTTGTGAAAGCGCGATCGCACTCACATCCACAAAAAAGCGATCGCAATTCTTGACCCAGCTAATACCGATTTCATAAATGTCGTCAAAAATGTCGGTATTGCTGATATGGGGACGCGGTGATGATTGTGAGTGCAAATTCCAACCCGCATCCCCGATGGGGGAGCAACGCCAAATTGTGTTTAGTACGGCCACTTCCAGTCACGAATTTCTGGCATATCTTCGCCATACTTGGCAATGTAATGCTTGTGTTCTATTAACTTATTGTGCAGCATTTGCTTCACGTAAGCAGCTTTGTACCCCAACTTCGGCACTCGATCGATCGCGTCATTCACCAGGTTAAAGCGGTCTAGGTCGTTCCTGACTACCATATCAAAGGGTGTAGTAGTGGTTCCCTCTTCCTTGTAACCACGTACGTGCAGATTTTTGTGGTTGGTACGGCGATAGGTGAGGCGGTGAATCAGCCAGGGATAGCCATGAAAAGCAAAAATAATTGGCTTGTCAGTGGTGAAAATACTATCAAAGTCTTTATCGCTTAAACCGTGGGGATGTTCGCCGGGTGGTTGCAGCGCCATCAAATCTACTACGTTTACTACCCGTACTTTTAAATCGGGGAAATTCTGCCGCAGGATATCTACTGCTGCCAAAGTTTCTAAGGTGGGAATATCCCCAGCACAGGCCATGACCACATCTGGTTCGGCACCCTGGTCATTGCTGGCCCATTCCCAAATACCAATGCCATTGGTACAGTGCTTGATCGCCGCATCCATATCAAGATACTGCAATGCGGGTTGCTTGCCAGCAATGATCGCGTTGACATAGTCTGT
>JANZYY010000393.1 GCA_026419705.1 Fischerella sp. | reverse complement strand
TGCAGAGCAAGGTGTTACCTGCAAGGGGATTATCATAGAAGATGATTGCTGGTTGGGGCATGGGGTAACAGTATTAGATGGAGTCACCATTGGCAAAGGTAGTGTGATTGGTGCAGGAGCAGTTGTTACCAAAGATATTCCTCCTTACTCCGTGGCCGTGGGGATACCTGCAAAAGTAGTTAAAAGTCGAATTAGTGATGAACTGCTAATAAACTCTAAAGATTAATGCATTCACACTTGAAAATGGGGATTGGGAACTCGAGAGCAAATCCACAATCAATACGTTTGGGTTTGTGCTCTCTCTTTATGTCTTAGTGTGTGAGTAGTTAAATATTATCTTTTTCACCACCAAGACACCAAGACACTAAGACAAGTTCTTTGGCAAGCCGATCGTGGTTGTGGGCAATTAATTGCCCGTCAACTAGGTATGAAAAATACCTCACTCCTTCCCCTATGCACCCCAACCTCCGTCAACTCGCAAGGTCGCGCCCGTAATGTTACTCGCTTCTTTTGAAGCAATAAAAGCAA
The DNA here is from genome assembly GCA_026419705.1 of Fischerella sp. Taxonomy (GTDB): domain Bacteria; phylum Cyanobacteriota; class Cyanobacteriia; order Cyanobacteriales; family Nostocaceae; genus PCC9605. The sequence continues at coordinate 4,825 of JANZYY010000393.1, read as the reverse complement.
CCAGAGCGGCGACTTCATCGGTTGTACCGTAGCGCCCCAGCGCTGTCATTCGTTTTTGGTAATCTGCTTGGGGACCGTCTGCTGGGTTGAGTTCAGTGTCAATTGGTCCCGGCTCTATGCAGTTGACAGTGATTTTACGGGTTCCTAAGTCTCGCGCCCAACCCCGAGTTAACCCAGCAACAGCAAACTTGGTAGCGCAATAGACGGAAATCCCAGGCATAGGTACTGCTTCGCCCAACGCGCTGCCAATATTGATGATACGCCCACCTTCACCCATGCGTCGAGCGGCTTCGCGGCTAGCAACAAAAACAGCCCGGACATTGAGGTTCATCTGCTTGTCGAATGACTCATCGGTGATTTCGGCAAGAGAACCATATTCGGCAATTCCAGCATTGTTGACCAGAATATCAACCTTACCTAATCGGCTTTCGGTCTGGTCAAACAGATGGATCACTTGTGAAGAAACGGTAACATCAGCCTTGAGAGCAACCGCTTTTCCACCGCCCGATTGAATCTGCTCAACTACCTGATTGGCAGCATCACGACTGCTAGCATAGTTAACGACAACTTCTGCTCCGTGTTCAGCCAGTTTTTTACAGATTGCAGCTCCAATCCCCCGCGATCCACCAGTGACGATCGCGACTTTTTTGTTTAGTGGTAAGTTCATTGAAACAATATTTTTTTGTTGCTGTTGAGTATTGTCGCATACGCGAGCGCTATGGTTTTGCTGGTAGCGATTAAATAGATAAAGATAAATAGAAAAATGCTTCTTGTAAAGAAAGAACAAGAAGCATCTTACTACATGAGTGTTTTGACTTCGGCGACTTCACCGTTTACAGTACTATTGTACTAATTAACTGCAATAGTACAGCTGGCGCGATCGCAGAAGATACTTACTTTCTGGTAAGACGGACGTGTTCTAGAATTCGCTGTTTGCGCTCATTTGAGTTGAGCGTGGGCTTAATAAAGTCATTTGTGCTGCGAGCCAGATGCTCCATGATTCGCCTTTGACGATCCGATTGTATAGCCATAATTTACCAACCAATGAGGTGTAAACTACTACTCATTTCTTCGGGTTTGGGCTTTAATCAATCATTTATCTTAGTACAATTTTAGCGAACGCTAAAAATAATTGTTGACGGGTTTGTCGATGTTGAAATGCGATCGCTCCAACTATGAGAAAAAAATATGCACTCGAAACTCTCACACAATTTAGGGATGGAAATTGAACCACTAAGTCACCAAGACACCAAGGATTGAATTTTCTATTTTTAATAGAAAATAAATTCATGCCGTAAATATGCAAGGTTATTATTTTTTATCTCTAGTAAATGCGATCGCATCCGTGCCTAATTTTGGTGGGGAACCTAAATACCCGACTATTAAATTATTAACAGCGGGTGAGACGGAAGAAGCTATAGTGTGATATTAAAGCTGACCACAGCATTTTAAAGGTGTGGCTTTATATTTATAAACTGAAGCTGAGTGCGATTGCGATCGCTATTTGATGATGTTGGTTGATAGTTGCAATTCTCTGGTTTTGTTGTTTTGACCGCGATTTTTTGATTTGTCAACCCAACTAAGCGTGAAACAGTAAATGTTGCTTGACGATTTGCGAGCGCTAAAACATCATTTTCACAAGCTTGCTTTACGACTGCTGCTAGTCCTCGCTGTTGGACTTGCTGCGCTGAGGCTGGACTAATATCTGGAGCTAACCAATCTTTATGATATTCAGCAACTTCCGACCTGGACACATCGACCTTGGCATCCAAAATTCGAGGCACTGGTAATTGAATTTCTATCTTATCCCCGAACACGGCAACGTTGTTGGTTCCTATCTGGGATAAGTCTACTCCTGCTAAAACCTGTCCCCGCACAATGTACAAATAGCTAGTCACGCCAACAATTTGTCCAAGTATTTTGTTCTCAACCCTTACTGGAATAACGACCTCGGAGAGCATTCGCACGGTAGCTAGCTCCGACAGTTCTTGAATTTGCTTGATCACCAGCTCCGAAGGAGGGCGATCGCGATGGAGCGAGTAGTTGATGTAGGGAGCTACGAACTTGGCGCTAGCCCAACCAGCGAATAAAAGTAGCACTCCAAGGGAGATTTTCTTTAGCATAGCCCGAATTTCTCACAAATTCTAGAAAAAGAGGGATCGAAAACTGCTAAAAAATAATATGATAGGAGTTTAAGCAGTTAAAATATACGATCCCTCTTCGGACAGATTGTATCCTAGAACCATTCAAATTCTCACTTTCAAAAGTCACGTCTAGTTGTAGTGAATTTCAGTCGTGGAACGGTAAAATCGGCTGCACAGATTCTGTCTGAATGCGGAACTCAACCGAAGAGCGGCCGCTGATGTGAAAGAAGGTATACCCTCAAACCAGTATCATCAAAGTTAGAAAGCGAATGAGAAGCGCCGCCTCAAGAACGAATCGGAACCCGATGAGATCGTGTTGAGCAGTTCTTACGGCTCGGTGGTGCCAATTTCAGACATGCGTTCGCTAACAAAGATAATTCAGTCTTTTCTATTGCCCCAATCAGGATAGTAGAGCAGATTGATTTCAACCAGTATACAAGCACAGCTAGCTGTTGATAGGGGAAATTAACTAAAGCGCGAAATGCCAACACACACTTATAAACAAGGTCCACTCAAAATATGGAAAACAAAATCGGGATGGTCTCTGGAAAAACGAGACCCACAATTTATCAAATTTGTAATGCCTATTTGGGAGTGGTTGTATAAATATTATTTTCGAGTACAAACTAGCGGTTGGGAGCATATTCCAGCCAACAAAAAAGTCTTATTCGTTGGTTCACACAATGGGGGATTGGCTGCTCCAGATTTGCATATGATCGTGTACGACTGGTTCCGACGATTTGGTGTGGAACGGCCAGTCTATGGCTTGATGCATCCCATGGTTTGGCAGGCGTGTCCGCCACTAGCAGAAGCTGCTATGAAAGTAGGAGCCATCGTCGCACATCCAAAAATGGCGATCGCTGCTTTGCGTTCTGGAGCCAGCGTACTCGTCTATCCTGGTGGCGTGGAAGATGTATTTCGCCCTCATAGTCTGCGTAACAGAATTTACTTTGCTGAACGCCAGGGTTTTATCAAGTTGGCATTACGGGAACATGTGCCGATAGTGCCTGTCATTTCCAGTGGCGCTCACGATACGCTAATTGTGCTAGCTGAGTGCTACGGAATTGTGCAGCAACTCCATCAGTGGGGGATGCCTTGGTTGTTTGGTATCGATCCACAAGTATTCCCTATTTATTTAGGACTGCCTTGGGGAATTGCATTCGGTCCCTTGCCTAATATTCCTTTCCCGGTGCCTATTTACACGCGCGTTTGTCCACCAATAGTGTTTGAACGTTACGGTCGGGAAGCGGCGCGCGATCGCGATTATGTCAATGCTTGTTATCAGCTTGTCTACACTCAGATGCAGAAAGAGTTGGACAGTTTAGTCAAACTGAGGATGCAAAGTCAAAAATAATTCATTGGGTCTACTGGTGTACCGTTTTTCCGCACTTCAAAATGGAGGTGGGGACCAGTAGATAAACCAGTGGAACCAACTGCGGCGATCGCTTGTCCGCGCTTTACCGTTTGTCCTTCAGAAACATACAACTCACTGCTATGTCCGTAGAGAGTGGTAATGCCATCGCCGTGATCGATAATTACTGCTCTACCATAACCGCCATACCAGCCAGCAAAAATTACTGTTCCAGAGTTTGCCGCTCGAATTGTACTGCCGTAGCTAGCGGCAAAATCTTGACCGGCGTGAAAGCGGCGATAACCGAGAACAGGATGCATGCGCCAACCAAAGGGACTACTGGTGGGTGCATCGGTAGGATATGCCAGCATACCCGTACCGCGAATAATAATACTGTTGCGGCTGTTTGTCTTAGCTGCTGCTTCTCTAGCCCTGGCTTCGGCAACTTTTTTTTGAATTAAAGTTGCGATTGTCTGGGAATCTTTTTCCAATTGAGTTTGTGCTGCTTCTAATGCGAGGCGATCGCTATTGAGGCGCGCAATTAATTCCTGTTGAAACTCTGTTTGCGTTTGATAATCAGCTTTTTGTGCTAATAGTTGCTGTCTAATCAAGGCTATTTCATTTTTTTGTTGCTCTACTTCTATTCTTTGTATATTGATCTGATTTGCTTGTGTTGTCAGTTTGACTAAGATTTGCCGGTCAGCCTGATAAACTAACTTTAGATAACGACGGTAGCTGATAAAGTCACTCAGATTTTGACTTTGTAGCAAAACTGCCCATCCCTGACTTACTGGAGAGCGTTGTAAAAAGCGCAGGCGGGCAATTGTTGCTGCTTGTAGTTGTTGATAAGAAACTTCTGCTGCTGCTAAATCGGCTTGTAGCTGTTGCAAGCGTTCTGTTGCCAGTTTTAGGCGTAACTCGCTGTCTTTAATTTGAGTGTCAGTGGTTTTTAAGTTTTGCTGCAAACCGTTGAGTCGTTCTTGCGCAGCTTGTTGCAAATTGGTAAGGCGATCGCGTTCTTGTTTGACATTCTGATGCAGTTTGTCAATTTGTTGTTGCTGCTGTCGCAAACTTTTAATTGCATCGGGTGTTGCTGTCGGTGCTGCATCAGCTAGTAAGGCTGGCAGAAACGTCAACCATATGCACAAGATTGTCCAAAATGCAAGACTTAAAATACTCTTTTTTACCACAAATAGCGCTCTCATGTTTTTAGGTAGAACAAGCGCGATCGCTCAAAACACCATGAGTAGTTTTCCCAAAATCTGGTTAAATTATCTCAATCTCTGGGGAATTGGGAATTTACCTTGTGCTTTGCTACAGGGCTTGACAC
>JANZYY010000038.1 GCA_026419705.1 Fischerella sp. | reverse complement strand
TAAGATTTTAGGGGCGCCAACCAATCGGCCGGACATTGTCTCGGTATTGCGCGAAGAGTGCGCGCCGGAGGAGGCGATATTTTTCAGCCGCGAAGACAACCTCTATGTCCTCTCTGCTGGTCCAATTCCACCAGACTCGATTAGGTTGCTCGCGTCTCAGAAAATGCAGGACTTGATGCAAGACCTACATAGCAGCTTTGATTTAGTAATTTATGACACGCCACCCCTAGTTGGATTCGCAGATGCTACCTTGTTGGCTGCAAATACAAATGGTATGGTTCTAGTTGCTGGTTTGGGTAAGGTAAAACGCAGTGTACTCCAGCAAGCACTAGAAGAATTACAAATATCAGGAACACCCATTTTAGGGTTGGTAGCCAATAGGTCAAGAGATTCAGTACCTGCATCTTACAGCTACTACCAGCAGTATTACAGACAAGGTATGAGCGTGGAACGTATAGGTGACGAAGAAGAGCTAGACAGCAGCAGTGCTTCTGCGCCAACTTCTTTAAGACAAATTCAATGATAGTGGTTAGTTGGTGGTTGTTTGGTGTTTGGTGTTTGGTGTTTGTTGTTTGTTGTTTGGTGTTTGTTGTTTGGAACAACCAACGGACCAACCAACAACTACCAACTAACAACCAACAACCAACAACTATTTTTCAGGTGATTTCAGAGCGCGATCGAGTATTTGGCGAGCCTGTTCTGCTTTGGCTTTTGCTTCTTGATAGCGTAAATTTGCTTGAGCAAAAGTCTTGAGAACTTTAAAACCTTCCTTCAGACGAGTAATTTCTTCTTCAGTCACAGATTTGTCTGAAAAGAGTATGTCAACCTGTTTGCGGATTTCCAATGCTTCGGCGCGTGAATCTTGAACTTTCAGCTTCAATGTGGCGAGGTTGCTGAGAATCTGAACTGCTTGTGTAATTTCATCCTCACCACTAGCAGTGTCCATTGGTACTTCCTTCACCTCAATTAATTGCTGAGGACCAAATCCGTCTTCCAGTTCCGTGGGTAACTTACCTTCGTCCATGAGTTGCATGAGCTGATCCATTGCTTTTTCACGGGCTTTAGCTGAATCTTTACCAGGAACGGTGAGGATAATTTCTGGGCTTTGAGCGAGAGTATACTGAACCATATCTGGGGTAGTGAAGTTGCTGCTGCTGTTGTAAAAGCCGGGTGGTCAATTTTAACATGAAGGAGCTAGTATTGCTTGGGAAATTGTTTTTCGCCCTGTCACGGGAGAAGTGTGGAAATGTTTAAGCTCACAATCTTGATCTGGCAATTATTTTAGCTTTTTAAAAGCTGTCTTGAAAAGAAGACAGAAGATAAGAAAATTTTTATAGTTTTAGGAACTTCCTTACTTTACATGCATTTGTTAATAAGCGCGATCGCTCTTTACATCTTCTGTAATAAACAGCGATCGCTTTTTCATTCGCCTATCAGATGAGAGAGTGAGGGAACTACTAACCACCAGCCACCAACTACCAACCACCAACCAACAACCAACAAACAACCACTAACTACTAACTATCAACCACACTGCAAAGACTCTCTTGTAGACACACCTGTTTTAGAATTCACACCACTCGCCCTAGCACAAAGTTTTTTCACTTCTAGACCATCTAAAACTGCATTGGTAAAATCAGTACCTGTGATGTTAGCATTATCAAAAGTAGAATATAATAGCATTGTATCGGTAAAAATTGCATCACTTAAATCCGCATCTCGAAAATCGGTAAGATAGGCTATACCATTCGTGAAATCTGCGCCATGTAGATTTGCTTTTTCTAGATAAGCATTGTTAAAAACAGCACCTCTGATATCAGCATTACTAAAATTAGCTTTATCCAGCTTCACTTTGGTAAATTCTTCACGGATCAAGGTTTGACCAGAAAAATCTGCATTACTCATTTGCTTGTAGCCTGCAAAACGGCTGCTGGAGGGTTTTGCTGCTTCTGCTGACAGGGGATATAACAGCAGCACCATCACCATGACAAAAGCAGCTAGTAATCGCCAAGATTTGATCATGTCAACTTAATAAATCTCAATACTTACACCATTAATTATTAAACATCATGGATAAATTCTTTTTAGGGAATGGGGAAATGGTTTAGATTCCCTCGCATCATTGCTCTGTTGTCTCTGTGTCCTCTGCGGGAAAAAATGTGTCTTCCTTTGTGTTCTTTGTGTCTTTGTGGTTTAAACAAAATGCGATCGCCTGCCGAACCCAGAGCAATTCCGTAGTATATAAAAATGGCAATCTCTGAGAACAAAATTACCCGTGGCTAAACAAGAAGAAAACGCTGTCTGTCTATATCGAACACCTCTATATTCTCTTGCTCAAGAATTGAAAGCGCGGTTGACCAGCTTTAGTGGTTGGGAAATGCCCTTACAATTTAGCAGTATTACTCGCGAACATGAGGCTGTAAGAAATAAAGCCGGAATGTTCGATATTTCCCACATGGGAAAATTTATATTACAAGGTAAAAACCTTATTTCACAACTTCAAATTTTAGTACCTTCAGATTTAACTCGTTTGCAACCTGGTCAAGCTCAATACACAGTATTGTTAAATTGCCAAGGTGGCATTATCGATGATATTATTTTCTATTATCAAGGAGAAAACTCCTCTGGCAACCAACAGGGAGTGATAATCGTCAATGCTGCCACTACTAACAAAGATAAAACGTGGTTGTTGCAGCATCTTAATGCCAACGAAGTCACCTTCCAAGACCTTTCATCAGAAAAAATTTTAATTGCCGTCCAAGGACCGCAAGCTCTTGTATATCTCCAGCCTTTCGTAGAAGCAGACCTAACTCCAGTCAAAGCCTTCGGTCACATAGAAGCGCCAGTTTTAGGTAAACCAGCCTTTATCGCCCGCACAGGTTACACTGGGGAAGATGGATTTGAAGTGATGCTAGATCCGGAAGTAGGGATAGAATTATGGCGTCGTCTTCATCATGCTGGTGTGACTCCCTGTGGACTTGGAGCTAGAGACACCCTGCGACTAGAAGCAGCAATGGCACTTTACGGTCAAGATATCGACGACACTACCACGCCATTGGAAGCGGGTTTGGGTTGGTTAGTGCATCTTGATACCAAAGGCGATTTTATCGGGCGTCCAATTTTGGAACAGCAAAAAACAGCCGGAGTTGCGCGTCGATTGGTAGGTTTACAAATGCAAGGACGTAACATTGCACGTCACGGCTACCAAGTACTATCAGCAGGTAAGGTAGTAGGAGCAGTGACTAGTGGTACACTATCACCTACACTTGGTTATCCCATCGCTTTGGCTTATGTTCCCACCCAGCTAGCAACTGTTGGTCAGCAGTTAGAAGTGGAAATTCGCGGGAAAACTTACCCAGCGGAAGTAGTGAAAAAACCTTTTTACCGTTCTCAAACTCGCGTCAAGAACTGACAAAGCAATGGGAAAAATCAAACTTGTGGGTGCTACTAATTTCTAACGGCTAATTACCTTTACCATGTAGCTATTAGCCATCATTTACGTTAATTTTTCTCCTGTGGAAGAGGAAGTGATATGTCCTTGGAATATCCAGAAGATTTAAGGTACTTAGATACTCATGAATACGTACGCCTAGAAGGCGAAATTGCCACAATTGGCATTACCGCCTTTGCCATAGACCAATTGGGAGATATTGTATTTCTGGAATTGCCAGAAGTTGGCGATGCTGTCACCAAAGAAGAAAAGTTAGGTACCATTGAATCTGTAAAAGCCGTTGAAGACCTAAACTCACCAGTCACTGGCACTGTTATAGAACGCAATGATGCGATCGTAGAATCTCCGGAACAAATAGCAGAGGATCCTTACGGTGAGGGATGGTTGATTAAAGTGCGAGTGAATGACCCCAGTGAAATTGATGATGCATTGACAGCAGAAGAGTATAGCGCTCAGGTGGAGGGGTAGTAAGAATTGTTGGTGGTTGATTGTTGGTGGTGAGTGGTTAGTAGTTAGTAGTTAGTAGGTGGTTTTTACCACTAATATCGGGTTCGGGTGAACACTTATAATCAGGGCTGACGCTGGGACGCAGTCACACCCAGACGCGGAGAATTTTTAATTACAAGTAATTAAGCGAACTTGATATAACCACCAACCACCAACCACCAACCACTATCACCATGTGAAGTTTACGTGAACTGATATTTCTAAATCTAACGCCTTAAATATACTTATTGCAAAATATGAAGTAGTCACGTCTGGAGAAGCTATTTGTGGTAATATTCGCTCCTCGTCCTCAGTCTGGCAACCAACAAACGCCGGGCGAAAGCACTCAAAAGTCTAGTAATTTTCAGGAAAGACACATTGGACCTAACGCCGATGACATCCAGCAAATGCTAGCTGTGCTAGGTATTTCTTCGCTAGATGCCCTCATTGACCAAACAGTACCGCAGTCCATCCGGCTATCTCGTCCATTACAATTACCAGAAGCACTAAGTGAGTATGCTGCACTAACAAAGTTAAAAGAAATAGCTTCGAAAAACCAGGTTTTCCGCTCATTTATTGGTATGGGATATTACGACACTATCACCCCAGCGGTGATACAGCGTAATATCCTGGAAAACCCTGGTTGGTATACTGCGTATACTCCTTATCAGCCGGAAATCGCCCAAGGGCGATTAGAAGCACTGTTGAATTTCCAAACCATGATTATTGACTTGACGGGTTTGGAAATTGCTAATGCCTCATTATTAGATGAAGCTACAGCTGCAGCAGAAGCAATGAGCATGAGTTATGGTGTTTGCAAAAATAAAGCAAATACCTTCTTTGTATCTCGTGATTGCCATCCCCAAACCATCGATGTGTTGCAGACACGGGCAAAGCCCCTGGGAATTAACATTATCGTCGGCGATCGCCAAACTTTTGATTTCGCAGAACCGATCTTTGGAGCAATATTACAATATCCCGCTAGTGATGGCACAATTTACGACTACCGCGCTTTTGTAGAAAAGGCCCATGCTGTGGGAGCATTGGTAACGGTAGCAGCAGATCCCTTAAGCCTGACACTGTTGACACCTCCTGGTGAATTTGGTGCTGATATAGCTGTTGGTAGTACTCAACGTTTCGGGATTCCCCTTGGTTACGGCGGTCCCCATGCAGCATACTTCGCCACAAAAGCAGAATACAAGCGGCAAGTACCGGGGCGAATTGTCGGTGTATCAAAAGATTCTCAAGGTAAGCCTGCATTGCGTCTAGCTTTACAAACCCGCGAACAGCACATCCGTCGCGAAAAAGCGACTAGCAATATTTGTACAGCACAGGTATTGCTGGCAGTGATGGCAAGTATGTATGCTGTCTATCACGGCCCGGCAGGACTAAAAAAAATAGCAACTGACATCCCTACCCTAACCGTAATTTTTGCAACAGCACTAAAACGTTTGGGTGCTAAACTTACTTCCGAAACTTTCTTTGATACAATCCGGGTAGAGTTGGGAACCCGCAGTTTAAAAGCAATTCTCGCAGCCTGCGAACACAAGAGAATTAACCTGCGGATTTTCGATGACACTACTGTCGGTATTTCGCTAGACGAAACAACCACAGTTGAGGATGTACAAGACCTCTGGGAAATTTTTGCTGGCACAGATAACTTACCCTTCACCCTAGAAGAATTATCCCCCCCTCTGACCACCACCCCATCTCCTCATCTCCTCCTTCCCCGCCAAAGTCCCTTCCTTACCCACCCCATCTTCAACCGCTATCACTCAGAAACTGAGTTATTGCGTTATCTACATAGATTAGAAACTAAGGATTTGTCGCTAACAACATCAATGATTCCTTTGGGGTCATGTACGATGAAACTAAATGCGACATCGGAGATGATACCGGTAACTTGGTCAGAATTCAGCAAAATTCATCCCTTCGCCCCCCAGTCACAAACACAGGGTTATCAAATTCTGTTTCAGCAGTTGGAAGAATGGTTAGCTGAAATCACTGGGTTTGCCGGAATTTCTCTGCAACCCAATGCTGGTTCTCAAGGTGAATACGCAGGGTTGTTAGTCATCCGCAAGTACCACGAAAGTCGTGGGGAAGCACACCGCAATATTTGCCTAATTCCTACATCTGCCCACGGAACCAACCCAGCAAGTGCAGTGATGTGCGGAATGAAGGTAGTAGCTGTTGCTTGCGATCGCCAAGGTAACGTGGACTTAAACGATCTAAAAGCAAAGGCAGAAAAACACAGCCAAGAACTCGCTGCGTTGATGGTGACCTATCCTTCTACTCACGGTGTGTTTGAAGAACAAATTCAAGAAATTTGTGCTATTGTTCATGCTCACGGCGGCCAGGTTTACATGGACGGAGCAAATATGAATGCGCAAGTGGGACTTTGCCGTCCGGGAGATATAGGTGCAGATGTTTGTCACTTGAACCTGCACAAAACTTTTTGTATTCCTCACGGCGGTGGCGGTCCCGGTATGGGACCCATTGGTGTTGCTAAGCATTTAGTGCCTTTTCTCCCCGGAAGTCCAGTTGTGAAAATGGGAGGTGAACAAAGCATTGGTGCAGTTTCAGCAGCACCTTGGGGTAGTGCTTGCATCTTGGTAATTTCTTGGATGTACATCGCCATGATGGGTGCGGCGGGTTTGACTGATGCGACGAAAGTAGCTATTCTCAATGCCAACTACATCGCCAAGCGACTTGAGGGATACTATCCCGTTTTATATCAAGGGAAAAATGGCTTTGTTGCCCACGAATGCATTTTAGATTTGCGATCGCTCAAAAAATCCGCAAACATCGAAATTGATGACATAGCCAAGCGTCTGATGGACTACGGCTTCCACGCACCGACGGTTTCTTGGCCTGTGGCAGGTACAATCATGGTAGAACCCACCGAAAGCGAATCCAAACAAGAATTAGATCGTTTTTGCGATGCATTAATTGCCATTCGCCAAGAAATCGCCGCAATTGAATCTGGTAAGGCGGATCTGCAAGATAACGTCCTCAAAAATGCACCTCACACAGCCGAAAGCCTACTTATCGGAGAATGGAACCATCCCTACTCCCGCGAACAAGCTGCTTACCCTGCACCTTGGACTCGCGAACACAAATTCTGGCCTGCTGTTGGTCGCATTGATTCTGCTTTTGGGGATAGGAATTTTGTTTGTTCTTGCCTACCAATAGAAGCTTATCAAACTTGACGGCAAGTGCGAAACTGCCCAGTTTCAAACTCTTGAGATCTTGATATCGTGTTCAGCCATTCCCTTCCCGCTACAAAATTACCCATTTCTTTCTTTGCGTCCTTTGTGTCCTTTGTGGTTCATTAAAATGTGGTTCGTTAAAAAACCTCCCAGTTCGATTAGGTTTCTTCAAGCGAGAAAGGAGTAATTCACACACTTTCTGTAAAATTTCACCCCCAGCCCCTCTCTGCTTACAGAGAGGGGCTAACTTTTTACCCTTGCTGGGTATACTCCGCAACACAAAGTCAACAGAAGCATAAAAAAAGTTATCAAAAAGTTATCAAATTGGGACGTAGGCAAAATCATCAAAAAACAATCCACAAAGGACACAAAGGACACGTAGACGCGTAGCGACTTCCCGCAGGGTAGGAATAAGAGTTTGGCAGAGTTATTGCCTAAGTTCTACAAATATTTCGGTCACTTTGCGCCATTGTCTGCATAATCGCCCTTTGAAAAACCCATATATAAATAGCACTGTTCCTGGATTTAGAAGGCGATGAAAACTCTGTAAAAATCAGCCAGAGCAAAAACAAGAGGAAGCTTCATGAAAAAACGTGAGAATATCATTGAAAAATTCTCGACGTTTCTCAGTTTCAGAAATTCCAATAGTGAAATAAATCCTATTTGGCAAACAGACCTGGAACTAGAACGCTATATGAAACTTTTAGTAAGGTCAGAACCAGAAGCTAACGAAGAATTTTGGGCTAGGTACTTTCTGAAAATTTTAAGGGAGGTATCTCAGTCTGAAGGCAACAAAGATGGGGAAAAACCTCTCACTCCATCTTCCCAGCACTCCAGCACCCCACCATCTTTAATAGCAGGCAAACATTTGTCTGCTTACTTACAGGAAGCTTGCTTGTGGGCTTCTCAAAAAGCCTATCAACGATTTAAGTATCTGCGACATAAATATCCGCTAGAAGAATATTTTCAAATAGCCAATTCAGCCGCTAATCCCCCTGCCAAGCTCTTCAAAAGTTTTAACTCCGAGCATCCACAAACTAATGTAGAAGGTTATGCAAAAACCGCAATCATCCGATTAATAAGTAACACAATTTACCAACAAGATCTAGAAGCCAAGAGAGGAAAGTTTTCTGATTATGGTCTCCTGAAAGATTTAACTGCTAAAGAATTAAAAGAAGCTTTGATATCAAAAGGTTTCAGCGTCAATCAAATTGACTCTTACTGTCTAGCTTGGCAATGCTTTGATAAAATTTATCAACCAGATCGCAGCCATGGTAGCCGTAGCTTAGCAACCCCTACTCAACAACATTTGCAACAAATTGCCTTTTGCTACAACCAGAGACTTAAGAAATTGGATTTACCAACAGCACTAGCTTCGGGTGAAAAAATTCAACAAATGCTGTCAATTTGCATTCAAGCTGCCCGCGATTACCGCACTAAACGCTTTTTACCTCTAGAAGCATATGACAATATCTCCGATCCTATGCCTACTCCTTGGGATCATCTCATCCAAGAAGACACATGGGAACAATTGCAGTTGCTGGTCTCAAATTTATTTGCAACTATGCCAGAAGCAGGTCAAACAATGTTAAAACTCTGGCAAGGTTTAAGCTTTACCCAAGCTGAAATCGCAGTAGTTTTAAAAGATAAGTATCCAGAATTGCAAAAACAGTATCAAGTGGCTCGTCAGTTAGATAAATATAGCAGAAACTTGTTAAAAGACTTAGCTAATGAATGGAAGAAAAATAATCCAGATATTTATCTCAGAGATGATAAAGATATTCAAAATCTTAAAGATGCGATGACTGAGTATTTGCAGTCTCACTGTCAAAAATTATTTTATTTAATTTTAGATAAAATTGCCGAACAACCTCAAAACCAAGGCAAGTTACTAATTCTTTGTCGTCAAATCAATCAGTTAAAGCAACTGAATGAAGAACCAAGAAAACCAGGTTTATCTGAGATATCTAATAACTTGGCAAAAATTAAACAAGATTTGATAATTAATTTTCAACAAGAGTTGGAAATTAGTATGAATCTAGCAGCCAAAACCCTAGATATTGGAATTACGAAAATCGCTAATTTTGTCCATGAGTGGTTAAGAATCAAAATTTATTTAACTCAGCAAGGATGAAAGGGTATGACATTAGAATTAGATGATTTGATGATAATATATCCGGAAAAATTATGGTTAGAATTATCAGTTCAAGAACAGAAAAAAGCATGGCAGTTAACTTCTCAAAACCTTTATTCTCACACAGCAACTCGCTGGAATGCTTACCTGAATTGTTTGTGTTTGAATTCTTTTTTGACTTGGTTGAAACAAGACCCTGAACTGGGAGAAAATCTGCAGGTTTGGCCTGACTATAATCAGCTTCCCAGTTTCTGGGAAGTTGTGAATGGCACTGCTATTACTCTAGGCGAGACTCGATTAGTGTTAATCCCCAGTGAGAAAAGCAATCTTACAGAGTTTCGAATTCCCCAAGAATGGGTCGATATTCCTAACTGGGCAGCTAACTACTATTTGGCTGTGCAGTTAAACTTGGAAGATCGCTGGTTGGCAGTGTGGGGGTATGCTACCCATCAGCAGATCCGCAAAGAAGCTAAATATGACCCCATCGATAGAACTTACTCGCTAGATCAAGAGGATTTAATTACAGACTTAAATGTGCTGTGGGTAGCACGGGAAGTGTTTTCCCCAAAGCAACTAGAGGTTAAATCTTTACCAACTTTGTCAAGTGTACAAGTCGAGAAATTACTAAAACAACTGGGTGAGTGGACTGTTGATTTGCCTGCGGATATGAGTTTTGAGGAATGGGCTGCACTACTAGCATCAGATGAAAGTAGGCAGCATCTTTACCAAAGACGGCTCGTCAACCAAAAGATGAATCAGGTTAAGTGCGATCGCTCTTTAGTGAACAACTTGAGTCAATGGTTTGACAATACCTTTGAGGCTGGCTGGCAGTCTTTTGATACGTTCTTCAGCTGTCAAAAGAAAACTCTAGCAGTTCAATTCCGAAACCAGACTGCCTTGAACGAGGTTCCCGTGAAAGCAGCCAAATTAATTGATTTGGGGATGCAATTGGGAGGTACTGCAGTTGTGCTGCTAATTGGTTTGACATCAGAATGGGATGAAAAATTTAGTATCCGCGTGCAACTGCATCCCGCAAACGAAGAAGTTTACCTACCACCCCATCTCAAATTAATTTTGGTCTCGGGAGCAGGAAACATTCTTCAAGAAGTAGAATCAAGATGTCACGATCACTTTATTCAACTGAAAAAATTTAAATCTCCTCCCGGAAAAAATTTTAGTATTCAGATCGCCCTTGGTGATATCAGTATTAGAGAAGATTTTGTGCTGGAGAAGCTTGTTGGCTTGTAGCCATGAGTAAATTAGTCATACTAAATCTGGGAAAGGGCAACTTAAAGCAAGGCTTTTCCTCCGTTACTGCAATCTTGTCGGAAGAAAACAATCCCATCGCCCAATTTACTGGTAGCTTACCAACTGCACCAGAACTTTGGCAACTCTACAGGCGATGGCAGTTACTCTATCAGTTGCTTTATGAGTCTGTCGATCCTGGTTTGAGTTGGCGAAAGCACACAGATATAGAAGACCAAGATATCGAAATAGAAGAAGATGATGTCACCAACGTCTCTTCTGTAGATTTTTGGAAATTATGTGATGATTTACATACAAAAATCAATGCCTGGCTCAAGTCGGAGCCATTTCGCAATATAGAGCAAAAGTTACGCACAAAGTTAGACCCAAGTGATGAAATTCGAGTGATTTTAGCCACAGAAGATAACCAAGTTAGACGACTGCCTTGGCATTTGTGGGATTTTTTTGAAGATTACCAAAAAGCCGTGATCTGCTCGTGTATCCTAGAGGTAGAGCAAGTTCAATCTATACGCAGAAACCCTAAGCATCAAGTTAGAATTTTAGCAATTCTAGGTAACAGCACAGGAATTAATGTACAAAAAGATCGGAAAATTCTAGAGCAATTACCAGGAGCGCAAACGGTTTTTTTGGTAGAACCACAACGACGAGAGTTAGATCGGTGGCTTTGGGATAAACAAGGTTGGGATATTCTTTTCTTTGCGGGGCATGGTTCAACTGATGACGATGGTGAAACTGGGCGAATTCATATCAATCAAACAGATAGTCTCACGATTCCTCAGTTGAAAAATGCTCTCAGAGCAGCGATCGCCCGCGGTCTGAGTTTAGTAATTTTTAACTCTTGCGATGGGCTGGGATTGGCTTGTCAGTTAGCTTCTTTACAGATTCCGCAAATGATTGTGATGCGGGAACCAGTACCCGATCTCGTTGCTCAGGAATTTTTAATGCACTTCCTAGAGGCTTTTGCTAGCGGTCAGTCTTTCTATTTAGCAGTGCGGGAAGCACAAGATAAATTGCAGGGTTTAGAAAATGAGTTTCCCTGTGCAAGCTGGTTACCAGTGATTTGCCAGAACCCAGCGTCAGCACCCCTAGTTTGGCCAGGGAGGTTCCTGACTCCCCCCATTTTACCTAGTCGGCGTATTTTTCCCATCGTCTTTAAAGCCAGTGTGGTAGTAACCTTTTTGGTAATGGTAATGCGCTCGCTAGGGATGTTGCAATCATGGGAACTGATGGCTTTTGATTGGCTGATGCGATCGCGCCCTCATGAAGAACCAGATCGGCGCATTCTGATTGTCACGGTTACGGAAGCTGATGTTCGCGCCCAACCAGCCAAAGAAAGAGCAGGGGCCTCGCTATCGGACCGAACCTTGGCTGAAGTTGTGAAAAAAATCGAACAATTCCATCCCCGCGTGATTGGTTTGGATATCTATCGAGAAAATTCTGTGGGGACGGACTATGCAGATTTAGCTAAGACCATGCAAAATAGCGATCGCTTTATTGCTATTTGCAAAGCCAGTGAGGAAGGCGCAGACGCTGGTGTTCCACCTCCTCCAGAAGTTCCGTCGTCACGCCAAGGTTTCAGTGATGTTGTGTTAGACCCCGATAACATTATCCGTCGCCAACTATTGGCTATGGCTCCTGCACCTCCTTGCCAAACTGATAAATCTTTTAGCTTTCGGATTGCAACTCGTTACTTGGCAAGTGCTGGTATCAAACCCAGGCTGACTCCTGAAAACAACTGGCAGCTTGGTAGTATGGTCTTTAAAAACTTGGAAGCAAGCAGCGGCGGGTATCATGGGATAGATAATCTTGGCCATCAAGTGCTCTTAAATTGGCGTGCTTCCCAGCCAGTTGCCAAACAAGTCACTCTCAAACAAGTTCTCAACAATCAACTCACTCCCGATTTAGTACGCGATCGCATTGTCCTGATTGGCACTACCGCCCAAACTTTTCATGACTATTGGTCTACTCCCTACAGCGCCCGCATTTGGCCTCACGAGCAAATACCAGGGGTAGTTGTTCAAGCACACATGATCAGCCAGATCCTCAGTGCAGTGCTGGATAAGCGACCACTTTTATGGACTCTGCCAAAGTGGAGTGAAGTCTTGTGGATCTGGTGCTGGTCTGTGGTTGGGGGCGTACTGACTTGGGGTTTGCGATCGCGATTACGTCTTGTCCTAGTCCTAGCCAGTAGTCTATGTGTTTTGTATGGGCTTAGCTTATATCTATTAACCCAAGGTGGATGGGTACCCCTTGTTCCATCTGCCTTGGTCTTAGTAACTTGTGCTGCAGTTGTGACAGCCTGTAGCGCATCCTACAACTAAAAACAAACAAAAGCTTTCTTTGATCTGGCTTGATTTTCCCATACCGTACTACTACCGATAGTAGGTAGAATCTGTAGCTATTTTCGACTCAGTGAGATACAAATCGCTATATGTGTCCTATATGCACCCGTGTCGGTAATGGGTAATTAGTCATTGGAATTGGGGTATATCAGATTAAGTCCGGTTGAATAGTGATTATTCACGCAGAACTCCACTCTCGTCAAGCTATGTTGCTTCCTCCCCCTAAGCCTAAGGTGTACACACAAGTCTGATAAAGTTCCCCCATCGGTTCCGATCCCCCCATGTTTTCACCTTCATCAAAAAAATAAAGGAGAGAACGATTATCTGACAACAATAAATTTTCCCTAGCTTCACAAGGGGGGCAAAAACCTCTGAAAATCCACGCCAGTGCGACGAGGGGAACCAGCAAGGGCGCACTGGCTCCCCTTTGTAAGCAGAATTTAGGAGGATGCAGTTAACCTGGGAATCAAAACTAATTAGTGCGGATATGAACCTAATAATTGCGATTGCAGTGGGAACATAAAGTGATTATCCGGACTTGATATTAGCTTTGAAAAACGGTTGAGATTGAAGTTGGCTTTGTTTGTATCTTTTATTTCCCTATTTTTCGCCCATCCCGAAATATTACCGCCGCTACCAAAAGCAAACAATCCGCATCTACATGATGCTTCTGGAATCTTCTTCTTAGTTTGAGCGATCGCACTCACGTTTGGATCGAGGGTGTCACCTGTGAAATATACATAATTAAAAGCAAGTTTGTCATTTAAAACACTAGCACGTAAGAATAAACCACTCCAACGAGCGACAGTTTCGACTGCAACACTTTGAGCCAGGGTAGGTGTATTCATGTCTGGTCTGGCACCCGTAGGATTATCTGTATTCGTAATGCCATAGTGGTTCGCACCCAAAACGCTAATCAACATCTTGGGAGGGTCTTGAGTTTGCTCGTAAGTTGCCTGCGCTCTCTCCGGAAGAGCTATGCTATCAAGGGTTCCCTGCAATAGAGCAACAGGAACTCGGTGGGAATTATTAATAGGCATAAACTGTTGAGTAGCTGGGTCGCGAAGATTGGCTCCGAAAAAAGCTCCTGCTACAAGTTCTTTTGGTCGGTTAAAAGAACCTTCACATAAAAAAGGTAGGCAAAGATTTGCGATCGCGGATAATCCCACAGCAGCTCCCTGAGAGTGACCGAGTAAGCCTAGTTTCCGTGTATTGACAATTCCAGCAACAGGTGAATTGGGATTTGCGTTTTCTGCTTTCATTTGCGTCAAAACAGCATCGATTTGTGAGGTGTCAGCGAAAAGTCCTGTACCGACCTGTGGAATGTTTTTTTGGTGATTGGGAACAACCACCACAAATCCATAACTAGCCACTGTTCTGGCGAAATTTGAGTAATTTGATTTATCTACATTTGCACCTTGTAAGAACAAAGCAATGGGAA
This sequence comes from Fischerella sp., assembly GCA_026419705.1. Classification (GTDB taxonomy): domain Bacteria; phylum Cyanobacteriota; class Cyanobacteriia; order Cyanobacteriales; family Nostocaceae; genus PCC9605. The sequence goes on along the minus strand of JANZYY010000038.1, from coordinate 2,700 downwards.
AGGAGTGTTTGCCTGTTTTGATACCTGATGGTTTGGGAAAGTAAATATCGGCCATGTCGTTATTTGCAGAGATTGTTGTACTGTAGCTATCAACCTCTTTAAATAGAGGAGCCGGACTGTCAGTCGTAGCTCTAGCTATTTCCCCCATACTCCAAACAATCAATGCTGTACTAACAGAAGCTACTGACAAAGCTTTTAGGAAAGCCACAAAAAACACTCCTTACTGTAAGTATATTTATTTGTAAGATTTTTAGAGATTATCTAAATAACAACACTGTAGACAAGTATTTTTACTAAAAAATCACAATTATGCTCTCCTTGTCCTTGCATGGACAATAAAACCATTGCTCAAGATTACAGCGATCGCACTCTGAAAAGGATTCGATGCTTCTGGGACGCTGTCTCGGCTTTGTATAAGGTTTTTTCTATGAGCAAAGTGATAAATGATAAAAGAGAGATATTCGCAAAAAGAGGGATAATGATCTTTGTGGTTAAGGGTGAGGAGATTTTTTAAAAGCAGTGAGTCACAGGAGGTTGAGATGGGCCATCTACTTTACAAAAACTCATTGTCATACAAAGGATATCTCATCATTCCCTTTGTTTTTGGCAAAGCAGATACTTACGAAATTTATTCGTATAAATTATTATCAGAAATTGGACGTAAAAGCCGATTTCATAAAGCAGAAAATCCAGCACAGATGTATGGCAGTAGCATCAGCAATGTTCTTGATATTGCCAAAGAACACATTGACAAAAATTTAGAGTTTGTCAGCCAAGGTGATAGCTTTAAATATCGCTACGTTTACCGTAATAATTTAATTATTCTCTATCGCGAATCGGGTAAATATTTTTACGACCATTATCCACCAGACTCATTGAATAATATTGCAGCGCCCAGAATCTTCACATCGGAATATGAATGTTTGAATTGGATTAAGCAAGGACTTGATGGATTGAATGTCAAACAAAAAGCAAGGTAACAGTAGCTAATCTTGGAGAAAAAATTGGGGGGTGTAACAAACACCCCATTTCTCAAAGAGGAAATGTTACGGCAACCAAAAATCTGGCAAAATAGACCTGCTAATATAACGTATAGTTCTATTAACCGTTCTTGCCAATTGAATATGGGGTTCATCAGCTTCAACAGGTAAAATCTTTGCTGGTACACCTTCTCCCAAATCGTAAATTACCTGATTTGCGGCTTCTAAACCTGTAACATAAGCTTTTTCCTGTGACCAAGAACCGTGGCGATTAATTATCCAATCACCACTCATAAATACATTCTTAAAACTAGTTTTTACTGGTAACATATAGCGATAGCTACCAGGTGCAAAGTGAGTGACTGCCTGTGGTAAGCGAATTACACTACTATCAACTACTTTTGCTTCTCGAAATTCCGGAATGCAAGTTGCTAAATAACGCTGCACTCTCGTCACAATTTCTTTGTCTTCTAAAGCAAGAAATTGATTGGCATGATAAAAATCAACTTCTACAACAGTTCCTGTCTCATGCTGGTATTCATCATGTAGCGCATTCAAATCAAAAAAAGTCCAACCTGTATTTGCATCAAAGCCAAAGCAAGCATTGGAAGGACGAGGAATACTAATTTTACGGTCAAACCAAAGGCGAGTTGCTAAAACGTCAATTGCCCCTAAATTAAATAAATTACGAAATTCTTCACGGCTTTGCAAACAAGCACTACTTGAAACAATCTTTTTTATGCCAGTAACGCCAACAGCAAAAATTACCGCATTAGCATCAAATACTTCATCACCACAAACTACAGCCGTTGCCCGATTGTTGTTATCAATAATTAAATCAGTCACTCGTTTATTGGTTAGTAACTTTCCCCCGGCTTTTTCAATGCGTTCCACCCAAGGGCGAAAAATTTTTTCTCCAACAGTTCCCCGACACCAAACTACATCAAAATCAGGTTGATGGGCCAGAATAAAAAAGTAAAGCATCCCTAAAGTTGCTGCAGCGGAACATTGTTCGCCAGGAGCAAACAAACCCACCAATAACATTGGTTCAAAAGCTTCGCTGTAAAGTCGCGCCGAAACTCCGAAATCTTTAAACAATTCTCGGGCTGTGATAAAGTCATAACGCCGCCAGGCTGCATCGGAATTGTCAAAATCAATCACGGCGTAAAGTAAAGGCAAGGCACTCAGCCGATCGATTAATGGTAGACGCTGAAAGTGAGTATATAGAAAAGTTCCCAAAGGTGTGGGAAGTCGGGGTAAGTCTTGAAAAATGGGTGACTCCACTTCTAAACCTGCGGGAGAATATTGTGAGGAACGAGTCCAACTGGTGAAGGGATTAATTTCTAGTTCATTGACAAGGGCAAAAATATTTCTGTAAGGATACCAGAAGCCATGAATACCCGCTTCTACAGAACGTCCTCCAGAAGTTCTCCAACCTGCTACCAGTCCACCAGGGTAGGAACCTGCTTCAAGAAGTGTCACATCGTAACCTTGTTTTGCCAAGTGGTAGGTTGCACCTAATCCAGCCCAACCCGCACCAACAACTACTACTTTTTGACGTTGAGATGCGTCTATCATCCCAGCCTCCGGTTTTTCCAGTCTATTCACAAATGTAGCAGAGACGCTAGGAGCTAGAGACTAGGAACTAGTGGTTTGCCAAAGCAACTTTGTGGAGTTTGTAGTTGGCGCTTTCGCACTGAAGCGCTAACTACAAACAATA
>JANZYY010000392.1 GCA_026419705.1 Fischerella sp. | reverse complement strand
CATCGCTAGATAAATACACTCGTCTTACTTATCCTGACTGATTTTCGCCCTCTTTGCAAAAAACTGGGATGCTCCCAAAACAAAGGACTGGGATTTGCTACTAAATCGAAAAAATAATGTAAAATTGGGACTTTTGGCTGTTTTTCAGTTTTAATTAGCGGCATCACCACCATCAACCAACACCCAACAACTGATAACAAACAAATGACTGCTGAAAGCTAATAGTAGAATAAGGTACAGAAAAAGCTGCATGGAAGGGAGGAAGGGAAATTGGACGAACTCAGGGCAGCACTAGAGCTGGCTACCGAAGACGAATTACAGGACTTGACGGCAATTCTGTTTAGCCGGAAGTTCAACCCTCTAGACTACGTTCAGACACCTGAACCAATAGAAGTACAAAGCCAAGGTCGAGAAGCTTGGCTGGATGCATTAGAACAGCGCTTTCGCTTTTTGGCTGCTGATGGGATAACCGTATTGCGGGGACGTACAAATCAGGTAACGTACCGACAAGCGCTGCTGCAAGTATGTAAGTATTTAAAAATCCCCTATTCTAATGATTTGTCAACTATTGATTTAGAAGCAGAAGTTTTTTTACATCTGCTGGGGCGGGTATGGAAAAAACTGCCAGAAAAGGACAAACAAAAACTAACTGTACGGGTGCAGCGCCAGTTAGCAAAATCACAACTGGATAAACCGCTACCATTGACTTTGCAGCCCGATCCTTTAGGGCTGCTTTTTAAAGGAGGTAGTGCTTTGGCTGTTACCTCGATCATCCAACCGCTGCTACTCAAACAAATTGCCCGTCAATTTGCTATGCACTTTGCCACCTATCAAGTTGCCAAACAAGCTAGCCTCCAAAGCGGCGCAGTTGTGACAACTCAATTTCAAAACTATGTTGTTTTACAAATGGCACGGCGAGGTATGGCTGTGAGCGCAGCTCGCTATGGAGCAGTTCGCAGCATGTTTGCCTTTTTAGGGCCGATTATGTGGGCTTGGTTTTTTGCGGATTTGGGGTGGAGAGCGATCGCTACCAATTACGGTCGGATCATACCAACTATCTTTGCTTTGGCTCAAATTCGTCTCACTCGTGCAGAATGTTGGGAGCTAGCTTGACGAAATAGTCATTAGTCATTGGTTATGAGTTGGTGGTTGGTAGTTGCTCGGAACAATCAACAACCAACAACCAACAAACAACAAACAACAAATCAAATGACAAATGACAAAGTACAAATTACCTTTTTTGCCACATCCCGATCCTCGTTTACAGTTTTCCTGGAATTCTGCTCAGCTAGGACTGCTGATCTTTCCATTAATTCCATTTTGGGGGGCTGTGATCCTGGGTTTGGTAATGTTAGGAACATGGTTCCAAAAATACCACACTATTATTCGCCGTCCCCAAAATTTGGGATTTGCGCTTTTAGGTATATTGCTAATCATTAGTACCGGTTTTGCTTTCGATCAAAAAGTAGCAATTCTTGGTTTATTTAATTTCTTACCATTCATTCTATTTTTCGCTGCCTTCAGCACCCTAATCCAGACACCAGCACAACTGCGACAACTATCTTGGATTTTAGTAATAACTTCTGTACCAATAGTGAGCATTGGTTTGGGACAATTGTTTTGTGGTTGGACTACTCCACCACAATGGAAAAGCGTTTTTGGTTGGGCGATCGTCACAGGAGGAGAGCCGCCAGGTCGCATGGCTTCTGTGTTCATGTACGCTAACATCCTCGCTGGTTATTTGGTGATAGTTTTCATCCTTAGCTTGGGACTGTGGCTGGAAGCTTATCAGAAGACAAGAGACAACAGGAGTTCCCGCCTTCCTCGCGTGACTAAAATTGTAGTGTCTGGCGTTCAACAGCCGAGGAGCGTTAGTTATTTTGAACGTTCCCCCATCTTCTCACGCTGGTGGGGTTGGGGAGAGACTCTCCAACATACTGGCTCCTATTCCACTCTCTGTTTCCTCTTCCTCACTGCGGTAGCGATTGCTAATTTTATCGCATTAATTTTGACCTACTCGCGAAATGCGTGGGCGATCGCCTTTCTTGCTTGTCTAGTTTATGCACTTTATCAAGGCTGGCGCATTCTCTTTGCCGGTGTTACCACTGTAGTTATGAGTGTGCTTTTAGCTGCTTTTGCTCCTTCTGCAATTGCTAAATTTTTCCGCAAATTTGTGCCAGCTTACTTTTGGGCACGGTTAAACGACCAAATTTATTCGGATAGACCCGTAGTTTTACTTCGTAAAACCCAGTGGCAATTTGCTTGGTCACTAACTCAGCAACGCCCTTGGACCGGTTGGGGATTACGCAATTTCACTCAACTCTATGAAGCACAGATGAATGTTTGGTTGGGTCATCCCCACAATTTGTTTTTGATGCTATCTGCTGAAACAGGTTTACCCACAACGATTTTATTTTGTGCTTTACTCAGTTGGATATTTATTGCCGGCGTTCAATGTTTGCAAAATTCCAAATATCTCGATTCAGAAGATAGATTGATATTATTCAGTTATTTAGTAGTCTTCGGAGCACTGGTATTATTTAATACTTTTGACGTGACATTATTTGATTTGCGGTTAAATACACTTTCTTGGTTGCCGATCGCCGCTATTTCTGGTGTTGTTCATCGCTACAATCAACACGAAAAGCTTGCAGATCCCGGCAGTTAGCTAGGGCAACAGTCAAAAATTTCCAGTGTATACACAGATGGCAATCTATTATTGAGTTAATAAAATTACTATATTCACATCTGTGAACGTGAGTGTGACTAATTAGACATTAGTCACTGTTGCTGATTGTTGGGAAGGTGTAGGTTCACCCTTTGTGGGTGTTTTCCTGCAAAACGGGCATCTATACAAAGATGCCCTTATCTATATTTTTGTAGTCGATTAGTAGAGTTTTGGCATTCAATTTTTAACTCAAAACTTGAATTTGATCTTAATAAACTAAGGATTTTTATGATGAAATTTTACCCCGAATAGTTTGCATTTTTAGTATCTGCATCAAGTTTATTAACGATAGATTTTGCTCTTTCTCTACCTGTGATGATACTATTAGTCGTTATCAAAATGGTTCACTAGCAAGCTGTATCCTGGATAGCAATACGTAGATTCAGTTATCTAACCCTAAAATAGGAACATCTATTTTTCCTTGTAAATCAAAAAACCACATTTCCTTTATATGAAGATGGAAACTTTCAAATGCTATTAGCATGAGAGGCAGATTATGGAAGCGATCGCTGTGCTTGATTGCGTCTATCCTGCTGGACGAGAATTTTTGCAGGCTCAAGGAGCCAAGCAGTTGAGGTTATGGTGGCAAGATGATGAAACACGTGACGGTTTTGATGCAGTCGTAAGTCGTCTTCCAACAGTTGTCCATGAAAGCTGTCATGCTTATACCGACAGTTTAGGGGAGCAATATGGCACCATAGCCCTTGCTCCAACGCCTAATCCCAAAGTGGTGTATCGTCTTCCCAAAACAATTTCTGGCAAAGAATGGTCAACTCGCGGGTCGATTGAGCCGCTAGTGTCTGAGGAAATTTGGGCAAATAATCCTGTTTACAGATCAGTTTCTAGAAATGGCGATTGTTGATGCGCTGGAGCGTGACCCAAGCCTTGAGTGAACATGGCATTCGCAGTACTCTGGATGAATACAATTGCTATCTACAATGGGACAATTGTGGAAATTGCCCTTGACGCCATATCTGTGGCAAATGAAAACCGACCATCCGCCCTCCGATGAGGTGGTGTTGGCAAACTCTGAGATCGCAGAATTATTTCTGTTGCTCTACGCTCGCGCTACTTTTACGCTCAACTCCATGCAGCAAATGAATTCCTCTTGTGAGGCGTTGTTGGAGATTGCTGAGGCTGTTTTGGTCGAACGCGATCGTCCCGAAAACCAGATGGTTATTCAAAAGCTGCGCGAGAGTGTTGTGCATTCAAAATAACCTTCTCTCAAGAACTGTCTGTGCTGAGGGTTGTAAAATCAGCTCAAAGCCCGATGATTGAGCTGTTTTTGGGAGATTATTCAACAAGTTGTGCAAGTTCCGATCCGAACTTGAAATTTACGATCGCACCCTTATTGATGCTCAACGCCCATTACACAGTCAGCACAAACAAAATAAAAATAAAAATTTGTTGGTTGCTTGTTGGGACAATCGCCGCTCGTGGAGCGATCGCACTCGTAAAATAGGTATCTGTAACCAAAAAAAGCAGACGCCTAGTTAGTCAATTATTATGTTCTCGCAAGCTGACTTTCTTCAGTACGCCCAATGGTCGGGTATCGCCACATTGATATTTGCAACCCTGACAGTCTTGGGTTTTATTTTCAAATGGGGGCTGCGCTTTCGCTTAGTCGGTACGACGGGTTTTATGTTGGTGCTAACCACTGGTTTATTTGCCCTGTCGTTAACCCCTTTGACCCGTACGGTCATTCCTGGGGCAGTACGGTATAAATTGGTTTATGATAATGGAGCAACACAAACGGTGATTGCCATCCCTCCGGAAATTACCCCCCCAGAATTAGAAGCAACTTTACGCCAAGCGGCAAGCGATTTATATTCTTATGGTCGTATGGGTAAACCAGGAGAAAACCAATTGACCATTCGTGCTCGTACTATTCTCCATCCAGAACCAGGAATTTCTGTACCAGTTTACTTGGGTCAAGCGAAGCGATCGCTTTTTACTCGTGAAGATCCGCAAATGGCAATTGAAATTTATCAGGATAGATTTGCCACATTACCAAAACCCAGTGCCCAAGGAAAAGAGGGGGTGATGGGGTGATGGGGGCATTGATTGGGCATAGTTGACGACCACCAACCACCAACCAATAACAAATGGCGAGATGGGGAGATGGGGAGATGTTCTTTTGTTCTCGGACTCTGTCTATTGCCGAATTTTACTCAGGGCGTGCCAAGTAACTTCATCAATAATGCCAGTATCCGGTAGATTGTTACGCACTTGCCAAGTTTGGACAGCAGCTTCTGTAATCGGCCCGAATTCACCGTCAACATATCCTATGTAATCTTGTGTTGATTTCAGGACACGCTGCACCTTCATTACCAATTCTCCACTACTGCCTTTTCTCAATTCTGGTAGATCCACTGGCCTTGCTGTATACAAGACTAACCATGTCTTGTATCCAACAATACCGTCATCAGACAGAAAAAAACGACGTTGATATCTTTTGACACATTCTTGTGTCAGCTTTCCGAATATGCCATCAATTTTTCCAGTATAAACACCTCTTTCGGTTAAAAGCCGTTGCAACTCTTCCACCGCTTCACCGCTGGAACCAAGCCGTAGTTCTGGCTTGTTTAAATCTATCTGCAACATTTCTGGTACTGTGTTGCCGCGATCGCTTGTCGATTGCATGTTCCTACTCCTTG
>JANZYY010000391.1:3164-5403 GCA_026419705.1 Fischerella sp. | reverse complement strand
ACCAGCGGGAACTGTTGGAGCGTTAGATCTCTGACCGGTGGGTGGTAGTGTGGCTTGGGGAACTGTTGGTATTGCCTGTTCCAGAGATTCTAGTGCTTGTGCTACTTCTGTCGCACTTTGGAAGCGAGCACTAGGTCTGGGACTCAACATTCGATTTAAAATCTGAGCAAATTGCGGATTTACTTTTACCCAACGTTGCCACTTCCAGGTTAGGTGATTGTCATCAAATAGTTCCCGAGGTTCTTTACCAGTTAATAAAACAACTGCTGTGACTGCCAGTGCATATAAATCACTGCTGGGGTAAGCTTGCCCCATTTGTATTTGTTCGCTGGGGCAATAACCTAATTTTCCTACATAGGTTCCTGTTACTGTCGGATTAGCAGCTTGCAATCGTGTTACCAGTTCTTTTACTACCCCAAAGTCAATTAACACTGGCTTAGCATCGATGTCGCGCAAAATAATGTTATCCGGTGAAATATCTCGGTGAATGATGCCTCGACTATGAATGTGCTCTAATACTGGTAACAAAGAGTGTATTAGTTGCAATACTTCTTGTTCTGTGAATGCACCGCCAACAGCTTTACGTTCATCCAGCAAAGCACGATATGTTTTTCCAGCAACGTAGTCTTGTACTAAAAATAACCGCTGGTCTTGTTCAAATCTTTCCCGAAACTGCGGCACTTGTGGATGTTGTATTTGATACAAAACAGTGGCTTCTCGCAGGAAAAGCTCTTGGGCTTTTTGCCAAGTGGCAAGATCGGTTGTATTAGGGGTTAATTCTTTAATGGCACAAAGTTCATTAAAGCGTCTTTGATCTTCTGCCAGATAGGTTCTACCAAATCCTCCCTGACCGAGAATTTGGATAATTCGATAGCGGTTTTGCAGAACAGTACCAGCTGAAATTGGTGGTTGCATTTTCAATTGATTGAGTGTAACAGCACTACTCGGAGAAACTCACCCACAAAAAATCATATCTAGCAACGGCGTCTAGAATATTAATTCAGTAATCTTCAAATTCGAAGGAAAGGAGGACAAAAACAGATGGAGTGGAGAGTCCAGTTTTATCTTCTCCTTACTGCCCCTAATCACCACTCCTTGACGGTCGTGGAGGGCCCGAGTTCCCCGCCTCCGGTTTTTCCGCTTTCAAGAACTTTGCTTTTTCTCCCCTTTCTCCCTGGTCTTACCGCCGCACCAAGAATTAGCGGATACTGAATCGGTGCTCTAGTCAACAGTCGTGCTGATATTATATAAAGAAAGTTTTTAAGGACTTACCCCTATTCTATTTTCACACTCCGTGTCTAAGACAAAGCAGTAAAAAAGGTGAAGAAGTCAGTTTTTTTATGTAGCCCATCAATAGGGAATTGGGCATTGCGAATTGGGCATTGCGAATTGAGAATCAGGCATCGGGTATTGGAAATTAGGATTTAACCATCATCTTTGCCCCTTACCCGATACCCTTTGCCTTCTTCGTTCTTTCAGTAGGGAATTTTTGACAAGATAGGGTAATGGCGAATATAAAGTAAGTCTGCTAATGTTTTAATTTGCAGCTACGATCGTAAAATTGTTCAGCTGTCTCTTAATTAATTTATTCACAGGTTTTTTGACTTCACAAATAAACTAGGGTGGTTTGTTCTTAGCTAGAAATTATATGGGTATAGGTCAGTACTTGAGCAAGTAAATATACTGAGACTCGGGATTCTCACCTTAAACCAAAAAATCTCAATTACAGGTGTAGTTCATGAGTTAAAGGTCAGTTAAGTTGACGAGAGCGTATCGCTCGCAATAACTAGCAAAGTAGCAAAGTAGTAATTTGTAGTTTCATGGAGGTATGTTTAAAGTTTTTATGAAAGCTTCAACAAAACTCACAGATGTTTTTTCGGACTATTGCTCTTAAATAATCTAAATATCTGATGATAAGATTGCCATGAATGCACATCGAGGATCAGCTGTGCTGAGTACTGCTACTTTTAAATTGCCGCCAACTGCAACAGGAATAACTGAAAACCATCGCCTGCGGCTATTCTCTGGCTCTGCCAATGTACCCCTGTCTCAAGAAGTGGCTCGTTATCTGGGCATAGACTTGGGACCAATGATTCGTAAACGATTTGCGGATGGAGAACTTTATGTTCAAATACAGGAATCAATTCGGGGTTGCGATGTTTATTTAATCCAGCCCTCTTGTCATCCTGTGAACGACAATTTGATGGAATTACTAATTATGATCGATGCTTGTCGTCGA
>JANZYY010000391.1:0-3154 GCA_026419705.1 Fischerella sp. | reverse complement strand
GATGTATTTGTAGTTCAAAGTACCAATCCACCCGCGGATAATTTATTGGAATTATTATTGATTCTAGATGCGATGAAGCGTTCTTCTGCTGATCGCATCACAGCAGTAATTCCTTATTATGGTTATGCCCGTGCTGACCGAAAAACAGCAGGACGGGAGTCAATAACTGCTAAGCTGGTTGCTAACCTCATTACCCAAGCAGGTGCTAACCGCATTTTGGCAATGGATTTACATTCAGCCCAGATACAGGGATATTTTGATATTCCCCTAGATCATGTCTACGGCTCACCTGTAATACTGGATTACTTGATCGGCAAACAGCTGGAAGATATTGTAGTTGTATCTCCAGATGTAGGCGGTGTAGCACGAGCTAGGGCATTTGCGAAAAAACTGAATGATGCTCCCCTAGCAATTATTGATAAACGTCGTCAAACTCATAACGTCGCCGAGGTCTTGAATGTCATCGGTGATGTGAAGGGGAAAACGGCAGTGCTAGTAGATGACATGATTGATACTGGTGGTACAATCGCAGAAGCAGCAAAGCTACTACGCGAGGAAGGAGCACGCGAGGTATATGCCTGTGCTACTCATGCGGTGTTTTCTCCTCCTGCGATCGAGCGGTTGTCAAGTGGTATTTTTGAGGAAGTGATTGTCACCAACACAATTCCTGTCAAAGAGAGCGATCGCTTTTCGCAATTGGTGGTTCTCTCGGTAGCCAATCTGCTAGGAGAAACAATCTGGCGGATTCATGAAGATAGTTCAGTAAGTAGTATGTTCCGTTAACTTAGAGAATACTGTCATCACTGCTACGATTTCGTAGGGTGCCGCAGGCGATTCTTGCCTGCGCTAACTTATTTTTTGTATATTTTCAGGGTGCAATTCCCTTACCCAATTAAAAATCTCTAGAAGTCAAATCTTCCAGTTGTGAAACAACCCGTTCTAGTTCTTCAAAGAGCGGGTGGTATCCTCTTTGCTGAAAAGCAGTTACTAAAGCCCGATAATACCAAAGCGTACCCTCTTTACCTCCTTGAAAGCGTTGCCAAAGTGATTCGCCCACAAGGCGATAATCTTTTGTGATTGATTGGGCATTGTGGAGTTTGTCAGCAGCACTCACGAGCAGCACGGAAGGTGAAGCAGCAGCAAGGTGAGCGATGTATACTTGTTTGCGTTCTCGCCACGGTGGCTTGGGTCTGGTGTCGGTGTCGGTGCAACCATCAACAATTGCAGTCACACGATCTCCAAAGCGACGGCGGATTTCTTCGCGCGTTGCAGCACCGCCCCGATCCTCAATAGCGTCGTGTAACAAAGCAGCGATCGCTTCATCTTCATCTGCACCGTATTCTAAAGCAATGCTAGCGACACCCAACAAATGGGCAATGTAGGGAACTCCCGAACCTTTGCGAACTTGTTTCGCGTGGAGTTGTGTGGCGTAGGTAAGGGCTTCTGTAAAACGTTCTGAGAGCATTTTTGAGATTGTTACATTTGACAAGCTTCATATCTCGCATTTTATCTGCACCATTGGAAGTCCCCTTTTCCAACTGGTTTTGAGGTTATACAATCTGGAAGTAAATATTATATGAGAGCGTAGGTTGAAAACCCTGCTGCCAAAAATTTTATTTCAAATACCGGATTGCTTCAAAATAACTTGTGGGTAACCTGAACTCGGTTAGACCATACCAACGGCGATGGAGTAAATCGCTACCTGCGGTATAGTTTGAGAACATCGGATGAATAAAAAACAAAGACCTATAGGTGTTGACTTATTCGCGGGTGCTGGTGGTATGAGCCTTGGCTTTGAACAAGCTGGGTTTGATGTGCTGGCTGCTGTTGAGTTAGACCCAATTCATTGTGCTACCTACGAGTTCAATTTCCCTTTTTGGTCTATATTGTGCAAAAGCGTTGAAGATGTAACAGGCAAGGAAATTAGAAACCGTTCGGCGATTGGTAACCAAGAAATTGACGTTGTATTTGGCGGTTCTCCTTGCCAAGGATTCTCGATCATCGGCAAACGTGCTTTTGACGATCCCCGCAATGGATTAGTGTATCACTTTTTACGGTTAGTCTTGGAGTTGCAACCCAAATACTTTGTATTTGAGAATGTACCAGGACTCACCATTGGCAAGCATTGCCAATTTCTCTTAGAAATCATTAAAGAGTTTAGAGCATCTGGTTATGAAGTAGAAACAGATTACCAAGTTCTCAATGCTGCCAATTACGGAGTACCCCAATACAGAGCCAGATTATTTCTATTGGGATGTCGTCAAGGTTTGCCCCTACCTAAATATCCGGTAGCGAAAACTAAACCAGCAAAACCTCAAAAATCGCAATATCTTATCATTAACCCTAATTTACCAGATACTCCCACTGTTTGGGATGCCATTGGTGACTTACCAGAAGTAGACGTATACCCAGAACTACTGGATAGAGACTGGTTAGTAGCAGAATATGGAAAACCCAGTAACTATAGCAAAAAACTGCGTGGTTTAGATTTTGATCGAGATGACTATTGCTACGAACGGCTATTTGATTCCAGAATCTTGACCTCATGCATTCGCACTCGACACAATACAGAATCAATGTTGAGATTTCAGGCGACCATACCTGGTAAAGTAGAACCGATTAGTCGCTTTCACAAACTAGACAAAAATGGTATCTGTAACACCCTCAGAGCCGGAACAGCCAGGAACCGGGGGGCTTTCACTTCTCCTCGACCAATTCATCCTGTAAGTCCGCGATGTATCACTGTCCGAGAAGCAGCACGGCTGCATTCTTACCCTGATTGGTTTCGATTTCATGTCACCAAGTGGCATGGTTTTCGACAAGTGGGAAACTCAGTACCTCCCTTACTTGCTAAAGCCATTGCAGTTGAAATCATCCGCGCTTTGGGAGTAATTCCGGTCAAACCACAACAAAAGATGCACTTAGGAAATGAAAGTTTATTAAAACTAAATATGTCTCAAGCCGCTCGGCGTTATGGTGTGTCTGTAGATGTCATACAGCCGAGAAAAAGATAAGCTAATCAGTCATTTGTCATTTGTCATTTGTCCTTAGTACAGGATTTTATTAATTCGTAGCGAATCCTCCCTAGAAAAACTCTCCGTTCCTCCGCACCCCTAGTGCGTTTAAAAACACTACGATTTTATTTACGCAAAGC
>JANZYY010000390.1 GCA_026419705.1 Fischerella sp. | reverse complement strand
GACTGGTATAGACCATTTTTGTTAAAATAGCCGCTAAAGAATCATCAATATCACAATTGCTAGGCCAAACTATATTGTCTTGCTCATCTCTTTTTAATTCTCTAGGGTGCATTCCTGTTAGTAGTTGAATTGCTGTTAAACCTAAAGAATAGATATCACTGTTGAAGCGTGGCTTTCCTGACATTTGTTCTGGCGGAGCATATCCAGGGGTTCCAATCATCGTTTGTGTAGGTGGTGACTGGTGTGAAGGATATTTGTTTTCTAATTTTTTCACCGACCCAAAATCAATTAATATAAACTTATCGTCTCCTTTTCTGATAATTAAATTAGACGGTTTAATGTCACGATGAATAATATTTTTGGCATGCAGATATGCTAATACCGTTAAGATTTGCTGTAAAAAATTAATAACTGTTTGCTCTGTCCATTGCTGACCTATTAGTTCCGCTAAAGATTTCCCTTCTATATATTCTTCAACAATATAATAATTTCCGTCTTCCTCTATATAGTCAAAAAACTTGGGAACTTGTTGATTGGTCTGCAAAGTATTTAGAATATTGACCTCTCTATGAAAGAATCTTTTGGCTGTTTCAATATCAGCGTTGAGAGGGTCTAGTTTTTTAATTGCACATAATACATTCGATAGTGTATCTGTAGCAAGATAGGTTACTCCAAAACCACCCCTTCCTAATTCTTGGATGATTTGATAGCGACCACATAATAGCTTGTTCTTGCCTTCCGTCATTTTAATATGTATTCCTAATTGAAAGCAATATCATATAAACACTCATTTTTATTTTAGGTTTTATATACTACCTCGTTAACTTTTATTATAATTCTCTATGCTACAGGCCCAAATCTATGGTATGTAGAGTTAATTAATATAAGTTTATCAATATTTTAATGCCTTACCAAACCCTGAAACTGAAATTAACTGTTTCGTTAATCTTGGAAGTGTTAATAGCCTTCTCTGTTTCTAAAGCTTGGTCTGCAAACATCCCAGAGCGGTCTTTCCATACTGAAAACTTACCTGTCAAACACGAGCGAATAGAAATCAAGACACAGAAGCAAAAAATTATACAAACCTCTGTGCTAAATACAACTAGTCAGAATCGTGAAGCAGGAACTGAAAATAAATCTTATTTAAATCCTGAATTCCCTCTTTTAAATCAAACTAATATTAGTAAAGCATCAACTTTAATTCTGTCGCAGCGTCCTGATATTATTCCTCCTACCCCACTTCCTCCCACACCACCGCCACAGCCCATACCAGAACCCCAACCATTACCAACACCTCCTCTAGAAGAAACTCCGTCTCCACCAACAGAACCTTCACCACGCCCCGAAATTCCTGGAAGCATCACTATTAGCAAGTTCGAGTTTGAAGGAAATACTGCATTTAGCGACGAGAAGTTAAACGCAGCCATAGCTAACTTTCTCAATCGACCGATCGCCTTTTCAGAACTATTGCAAGTTGAGAACGTCATTACAGATTTGTATACCAAAGCAGGATACATCAATTCAGGTGCTGTTATTCCTGCCGATCAAACTTTGCCAAGGAAGGGAGCAGTAGTCAAGGTTCAGATTATTGAAGGTGGAATAGAAGATATTAAAATCACGGGTACCAACCGTTTGAATCCTAATTATGTACGCAGTCGCATTGCCCTTGCCACTTCTAAACCTTTAAATCGAGATCGTCTTCTAGAAGCACTGCAACTATTGCAACTTGACCCCTTGATTGCAAATATTTCTGCAGAATTATCTGCGGGTTCGCGTCCGGAATTAAGTTTGCTAGAAGTCAATATTAGAGAAGCAGATTCATCAAGAACAGAATTTTTTGCTGATAACGATCGCGATCCTAGTGTTGGTAGTTTCCGTAGAGGTGTCAGATTTAACGAGGGTAATTTATTCGGGTTTGGCGATCGCTTGGCATTAGAGTACACCAACAGCGATGGTAGCAACACTTATGACTTTAAGTATACGGTACCGATTAATGCCCGCAACGGTACTATTGCTGTCGGTATCGGTAAAACCGATGTGGAAGTGATTAAAGAACCCTTTGACCGCATTGATATTGAAGGCGACTATTCTTACTTTGATTTGACTCTACGCCAGCCGTTCGTTCAAACTCCCACCCAAGAAGTAGCACTAGGTCTGACCTTATCTGCACAGGACAGTGAAACCGAACTGTTAGGAGAAGGTTTTCCCTTATCTCCCGGTGCAGACGAGGAAGGACAAACACGCGTCTCTGCACTGCGGTTCTTTCAGGAATATACGCAACGCAATCCTCAACAAGTTTTTGCACTGCGATCGCAATTTAGTTTAGGGGTAGGATGGTTTGATGCCACTGTCAACGACGACCCACCCGATAGTCGCTTTTTAGCTTGGCGCGGACAAGGACAGTACGTACGATTGTTAGCACCAGAAACCTTGCTGGTGTTGCGTTCAGATATACAACTAGCAACTAGACCCCTCGTACCCATAGAACAATTTCGCTCAGGAGGTCTGCAAAGCGTCCGGGGTTATGGGCAGGATCAGCTTTTAACCGATAATGGCTTGTTTGCATCGGCAGAAGTCAGATTGCCCATCCTACAAGTGGAACAAGTACAAGGTGTGTTACAACTAGCACCCTTTATCGATTTTGGCGTTGGCTGGAACAATTCCAGGAATCCCGGTCGAGACCCAAACCCCAATACTTTAGTTGGTATCGGCTTAGGTTTGCAGTGGCAGATGGGTGATTATCTTAACGCCCGCATTGACTACGGCGTGCCTTTGACCGATGCAGACGATCGGTATGGAACATTACAAGAACAAGGTTTTTATTTTTCCGTAAATTACAGTCCTTTTTAAGCAAGACAGCGGTACGGGGTGCAGAACAATTTTCATCTAGTTTGTTGTGATTTGTTATGAACGGAGCTTTTACGTGTCCACGATCAAATCAACATTGTCTCTGACTCTGATGACCGTAACCGTGGCTACTCTTGGTAGCATTGTGCCCTTGAATATCGCCACAGCCCAAATCACACCAGATAACAGTCTTGGTAGCGAAAATTCTGTTGTCAGTCCCGATGTTATAGATGGTATACCGAGCGATCGCATTTCTGGTGGTGCGATTCGTGGCTCAAATCTCTTTCACAGTTTTCAAGAATTCAACGTCAGTGAAGGTAGGGGAGCGTTTTTTTCCAATCCTAATGGCATTGCCAATATTCTTACACGAGTCACAGGCGGTAATCCCTCAAATATTCTTGGTACACTCAGGGTTTTAGGTAACGCAAATCTCTACTTAATTAACCCGAAAGGGATTTTTTTTGGGCCAAATGCTAGTTTGAATCTAGGTGGTTCATTTTTTGCGACTACAGCCGACAGTCTGGTATTTGACAACAATTTTGAATTTAGCGCCACTAACACAGAAGCACCGCCACTGTTGACCGTAAATATTCCCATTGGCTTGCGATTTCGGGATAACCCAGGAGATATCGCTACAAATCGCTCTGTAGCCAGTGATGGCACAGTTTTTCGTAGTTCTTTTCAGATGCAACCAGGAAAGACGTTAACACTGGTAGGGGGTAACGTCAGCTTAGATGGCGGAGTTCTGTTAGCACCAGAAGGACGAGTTGAGTTGGGGGGATTGGCGCAAGCCGGAACAGTTGGAATCAATGCTGATGGTAGTTTGAGTTTTCCGGATGGTGTCACCAGAGCAGATCTCACACTCAGTAATAATGCTTTAGTTGGTGTATCTGGGCAAGGAGGAGGCAGTATTGGAGTTAATGCCCGAAATTTCGAGATTTTCGCAGGAAATGGTCTAACTGGGCTGATAGCTGGAATTTTAAGTCCTGGAGCGCCTGATGCTCAGGCTGGTGACATTGTCATTAATGCTACAGACAAAGTCAGAATCGAGGGAAATGCTAACTCCTCTGCTGGAATCTTCAATGGAGTTGACTCCTCATCATCAGGAAACACCGGAGATATCATTATCAACAGCAATACTTTAGAAGGTATTGACAGATTTTTCATCATTTCGTCTAACTTGGGACAAGGAAATGCTGGCAAAATCAGCATTACAGCAAAAGACCAAGTCTCTTTCCAGGGATTGCAGGGAACGGGTAGCGGAGTTGGTATTTTTTTGGGAGAGTCAACCATAGGGAAAGCAGATGACATTACTATCAACACGCGATCGCTGTCTTTATCCAACTTTGCTCAGCTAACTACCTCCTCTACCGGACAAGGAAAAGCAGCAAATATCCGCATCAATGCTTCTGAGTCTATCTCTGTAAGCGATAACTCCGTCCTGCAAGCTGCTAACTATGGATCGGGGAACGCAGGAAACATAATTATTGACGCCGAAAATGCAACTGTCTCCTTTGATGGGCAATTCACCAGCGTAAACACTGGTCTTAGCAGTCGATCGGATACATCTGGTGTTGACTTAGCCCAGACCAGACAGGGAGGCGACATTATTATCAAAGCGCGCGAATTTTCTGTCACAAATGGCGCTCAATTATTTACTACCACTTTTGCAAATGGTAATGCTGGAAATGTAAAACTAAATATCAGCGATCAGATTCAGATTGCAGGAGAAAGTAACCAACCTGACCCTAATGGCAACTTCAGCCGCAGTAGTATCTCCAGTATTGTAGCTCCTGGGGCGACAGGTAACGCTGGCAATATCGAGATGACCACGCGATCGCTTTTGATTGCTGATGGAGGACTCCTAAATTCCAGTACCTATAGCAAGGGAAATGCAGGCAGCATCACAATTAATGCTAGCGATACTGTCTCTTTTGATGGCACAGGAGTTAACACAAAAGCTTCCAGTGGAGCCTACAGCACCGTGGTAACAGGAGGAGAAGGCAATGGCGGAGATATCAAAATTACTGCAAGCTCATTTTCATTGACTAATAATGCTCGACTGAGTAGCGAAGTGGAAAATGGGGCAATAGGCAACGCCGGCAACATCGATATTTTTACCGAATCGCTTTTTGGGAGTGGTGGTTCCCAAATAAATTCCAGCACCTCTGGCAAAGGGGATGCGGGAAATATCACGATTAATGCTAGCGATACAGTCTCTTTTGATGGGGCAAAAAACGGAGATTTCCCCAGCGGAGTCTTTAGTATTGTAGACGCAGGAGGAGAAGGCAAAGGCGGAGACATCAATATAACCGCTAGGTCGTTTTTATTGACCAACGGAGGTAGTTTAAATACCTTTGTCCGTACAACTTCTGATACAGAGTCTGGTGGCATTGGCGATGCTGGCAATGTGAAGCTAAATATCAGCGATAGGACTCAAATTACAGGAAAAAGTGAACCTAACTCTAATGGTGACTTCACCAAAAGTGGTATCTTCAGCAATGCAGAAAGTGGGACTATAGGCAACGCTGGCAACATTGAGATTGTCACGGGATCGCTATTG
>JANZYY010000389.1 GCA_026419705.1 Fischerella sp. | reverse complement strand
AACAGTTTGTATTCCTTGGTCGTAAAAGCGTTTTGCTAGGGTGATGGCGTTACCATTGCGTGTCATTGTCAGGGAGGTAATCACAGGTAGGGGTCGGTTGTCATTTCCTCCCAATGTTAACCACATCGGCATACCAGAAGGCATTTGAGCAGCATCTAAATATCCACCAGTAATGCCATCAACAATGCCACGCCAACTTGTTTCACGCACTAAGTTAACATCATCTAAGCCATGTTTGGCGAAAAAGCCTTTTTCTTTTGCTATTGCTAAGGGGGCGCAGGCGGTCAGAGGTACAAAGCCAATTTCGAGATTGACTTTTTCTAAACCGTGCTTGGCGATAATCGTTGTTTTACGCGCCCGAATTTTCTTGATGCGTTTTTGTTGGTTGAGAAAGTAAATCATTTCACTCCGCAAGCTGTAGTAGCTGGGATGTTCAACTACTTCCATGCGTTTGCGGGGTCTGGGGATATCTACTTCCAAAATGCCACCAATTTTTGATTCAGGACCGTTGGTGAGCATGACTATTCTGTCAGAAAGCAGTACTGCTTCATCAACATCATGCGTCACCATCACAGCGGTAACTTCGTTTTCTTCGCAGATTTGCATTAGCTGTTCTTGCAGATTTCCCCGCGTCAGAGCATCTAAAGCACCGAAAGGTTCGTCTAATAGTAGTAATTTGGGGCGAATCGCTAAAGCGCGGGCGATCGCTACTCGCTGTTTTTGTCCGCCTGATAACATCGCCGGCGGTTTTTCAGCATGGGGACGCAACCCCACCATATCAATATGTCTTTCTACAATGGCGCGACGTTCCCCCGCAGGTAAATGCTTCATCACCGCGTCTACTGCCAAGGCAATATTTTCTCGTACTGTCCGCCAAGGTAACAAAGAATAATTTTGAAACACTACCATTCGGTCTGGTCCCGGTTTAGTAATGCGTTTCCCTTCTAGGGTGACCACACCTTCTGTTGGTAAATCCAGACCGGCAATCATATTTAATAATGTAGATTTACCACAACCAGAGTGACCAATGAGAGAAACGAATTCTCCTTTTTTAATTTGCAGGTCAATCCCTTTGAGGGCAACGTACTGACCGCCACCTGTGAGATTAAAAACTTTATCAATTTGATCAACAGCAACGAATACGCTCATTTGTCATTAGTCCTTTGTTAGTGGTTAATGGTTAGTGGTTAGTGAAATTGCCTAATAACTACTAACCACCAACTAATAACTATTTTTGTTCTGCTGGCAAAATCCGCGTTTGAATCCAAGCCATCAGTTTATCTAACAGCAAACCAACAGCACCAATGTAGACAAGGGCTAAGATGATTTCGCTGACGTTATTATTTTGATAAGCATCCCAGATAAAGAAGCCGATACCGACAATACCGGACATAACAATTTCTGCGGCGATAATTGCTAACCAAGCCAAACCGATCGCAATTCTCAATCCTGTAAAAATATAGGGTAAAGCAGCAGGAATAAGGATATTGAAAAAGTACTCCCTTTTGGAAAGTTGCAGAACTTTAGCAACGTTGTTGTAGTCTTGAGGAATTTCTTTTACTCCTACAGCAGTGTTAATCAAGATGGGCCAAATTGCTGTGATGAAAATTACGAATAATGCTGCAGGTTCGTTTTGTCTTAAAGCTGCCAAAGAAATAGGAACCCAAGCCAAGGGTGGTACAGTTCGCAAAAACTGAAAGAGCGGATCTAAGGCCTTGGACATTGTTTTATTCACACCAATTAAAATGCCTAAGGCAACACCCAAAATCGCCGCAAGAGTGTAACTAATTGCTACCCGTTGCAAACTTGCCCAAATCTGCCAAAACAAACCTTTATCTATACCACCTCTGTCGTAAAACGGATACAAAATTAATATCCAAGTGTCTTGAATAACCTGTATCGGTCCTGGTAATGTTGCACCTGGAAGCCAAGAAAATAATTGCCACGCAACTAAAAAGATAAGTATGGCAATAACAGGCGGTATCAGGTTAGGAAACTGCTTTTGCAAGCGAGAAATAAAGCTATTATCAAAACTTGAATTATTACGGCGTCTGCTAGCTACTGTCATTGCTATTTTCCTTTATTTGTTGGTAGTTGGTGGTTGTAGAGACGTGCCATAGCACGTCTCTACAATAGTTATTAGTAGTTAGTGGTTAATTTGAGCTAATAACTACTAACTAAACGTTGACTTTCTTGATTTTCAAACTCTTCAAATATGCTTCTGGATTTTCTGGGTCAAACTTGATGCCATCAAAAAATTCTTCTACACCACGAGACGTACTTTTAGGAATGTCAGCAGCGGCTATTCCTGCTTCTTTTGCAGCTTCTCTCCAAATATCTTCGCGGTTAACTTTATCAATTAATGCCTTGGCTTTCGTTAAGTAATCTTTTGGTAAGAAACCCCAGCGAACGCTTTCTGTGATAAACCACATATCATGGCTTTTATATGGATAAGAAACGCTTCCTTTTTCATCTTTCCAGTAATACGCTGCCATTGATTTATCATCAATCTTGCGACCATCACCCATGTCATATTGACCTTGGTATGGACCTTCAAGAATTTCTGCTGGCAGGTTGAAATAATTTCTTCCTCCTAGAATTTGTGCGGCTTCTTTGCGGTTCTCAAAGTTATCTAACCATTGCTGCGCTTCCATAATGCCTTTTAAAAGCGCTTTGGTCGCTTTGGGATTTTTATCAACCCAGTCTGCCCTCATGGCAAAGTATTCTTCAGGGTGATTCTTCCAAATTTCTGCTGTTAATGCTGCCAAAAAGCCAATTTTGTCTTTCACAATACGATAGGGCCAAGGATCGCCCGTACTAAAAGCATCCATTGTCCCCGTTTTCATATTGGCGACGGTTTGGGCGGCTGGGACTGTTAGCAGTTTGATATCAGCATCTGGATCGATACCACCAGCAGCTAACCAATAGCGAATCCAAAAATCTTGGTTGACCGCGGGAAATGTTTGAGCTGCAGTAAAAGGTGTGTTGGTTGATTTGAGTTGACTAAATAAAGACTTAGCGCCAGCAAGTTGTAAACTAATACCCTTGCCTTGATGTTTATTAGCAATAGCAATTCCATTCCCATGGGTATTCAACTGTGCTAAAACATACATGGGAATTTTTTGATTGCCTTTGGTGATTATACCTTCTGTGATTAAATGCGGCATTGGCATCTGCCATTGACCGCCATCAATACCACCACCAGCAGAACCAATTTCTACATTATCCCTTGCTGAACCCCAAGAAGCTTGCTTGGAAAGTTCAACATCAGTCATGCCATATTTAGCAAAAAAGCCTTTTTCTTTAGCAATAATTAGAGGAGCCGACTCAACAATTGGAATATATCCCAACTTCACCCTCTTTGTTTCTGGTGCTTGTTCGGGATTAGTATTGGCAATCGGCTGTACTGCTGATTGTGTTTGAGCATTACCACCTCCCGGTTCTGGTGGATTTCCCAAGCAACCTTTGAGCAAAACAGCACCTGCGGAAGCTGCAGCTGTTAATAAAAACTTACGGCGAGAAAATTGATGGAAAAATGCAGACATAAACATCTCCTGTTATTAAATTTCATTTTTAAACATGAAAAGTTTGGCAAGTAAAACTTGATGTTTCTTGCACTATTAAGGCGTAGATAACGCTATGTATTACAAGTCATCGTCAGCCAATCTCATTCAGAAAAAAAGCGACGAAAAACCCCCTTGTCAAAATTCTGCTGAGCGGGAAGGGCTACGCCCTACGATTGCGAGAGCCAAAGGCTCTAATAGTTTCTCGTTAACCAGTTGAATCTGGTAACGAGGATTTGGAGGCTCAGCCTATAGCAGTGCAAGATCTGAATACTTTTCTACACAGACCCATGTATATATTTTTGAAGCAACCATTAAACAATCATTAAGCCCGTTGAAATTAGCTTACAGCTTTTACAGACAAAATGGTTAATTTTGCAAACATAATTATTAAATAAATATTGGATTACTCTTATAAGTAAATGCTTATATGTACGAAATCATGCATGTTTGGAGCATATTCCATCATTCCAAGGCTATAATAGCCATTGTTATAAATCTATGCTTACGGAAATCTGAATTGGCTTTTAA
Source organism: Fischerella sp. (assembly GCA_026419705.1). Lineage (GTDB taxonomy): Bacteria > Cyanobacteriota > Cyanobacteriia > Cyanobacteriales > Nostocaceae > PCC9605. Next base: position 1,321 of record JANZYY010000389.1, on the reverse strand, counting down.
AAGTTCATCTAAACTGATTGATTCTTAAATATAATTTGTAATGACAAAGCATAGAAAAAATCTATAATAATTAGAGCTTTTTCCTATGGTTTATATAGCCATAGCGAACTGCGTACATTGCTTAGCATGAATTCTTAGCGTTTACGCAAAAGAGCGATCGCCCTTTTTTCTTCACTGATTCTCTCTTCAGAAGTGCGATTCAGAAGTGCGATCGCCTTTGAACAATCTTTAGACCCAGATTGGGGAATGTCAAACAAGGATTTTAGGTAACGCAATACTTCTACTGACTTAGTACCACTTTGCGTAAAATCGTAGCCTTTTAAACCCTCCAGGGACGCAGAGGTTGGTGCACTAGTGGTTTGCCAAAGCAAGTTTGCAGGGTTTGTAGTTGGCGCTTTAGCGTTTCAGTGCTAACTACAAACAATACTTACCCAGCAATTTTGGTTTGGTGGAGTACTAGGTAGCTCAATTAATAGAATTAACTAAATCTGAAGTCGGGAATATTACAAATACCGTTGTAACAAACCAATTATCACCTCTGGCATTTCCAGATGTGGTAACACTCCCGCATCTGCAATTACATGAAAAGCTTGAATTGCCCTTGGATTCAATTTTGCCAATCTTTGCCCTAATTTTACAGGGGTAAATTGTGCTTTCTCGCCCCAAAATATCACTGTGGGAATATTAAGCTGTTCAATATACAAACTTAAATCAAAATAAAGGTCACCTCGCAAAAATGCCAACGCTGCAAACTTGGCATTCGGCTGTTGGGCAGAAAATAAATAAGCCTCTACTATCTCTTGATAAAGTCGTTCAGGTTTGGCAAACAGAAAACTTCGCAAAAAGTTGCTGACTGCTATTTCATTCTCAGCACCGAGGGCATAAATTAAATTATCCAACAGTGGTGTATTGATGAGCTGAAGCGGTAGCCTGCGTCCAGCACCTTGCCCAAAATCATCAAAACCAGAGGGACAAACCAAATACAGTGCTTTGAATAAAAAAGGTTGGGCAATAGCCAGCCTGATTGTAAAAGCAGCTGTTATGGAAGATGCTACTACTGCCACAGGCGGGGAACAAGTGTGTCTGATAAATTCTGTTATAGTTGTCAGATAGTCATTAATTTGATAATCCCACACCGGATGAGCAGATTCTCCCCAACCGATTAAATCTGGCGCGAGGATACGGTGAGAAGCAGCAAAAGCAGGATAAACTTTCGACCATTCATAAGCAGACGAGCCACCACCAAAACAGTGAAGGAATATTAGCGGCGGTAAATCTTCAGTCTCAGCAATGCACCAGGGTGCAGTAGTTTGGGTATAGT
>JANZYY010000388.1 GCA_026419705.1 Fischerella sp. | reverse complement strand
GCTGTACAGTTGTCTGCAACGGCAAGATCCGCCTTTTTCTCGGGGTTGTTTAGAAGCAGTTATCAAAGACTACCGCGATGACTTGCTACTAGCAATTGATGAACATGTTTGGGAATTGCTATTAGAAGTAGTTAACCAACAGAGCATCAAAGGCGAGTCCGATTACCAAATATTGCTACGCAGTATGTTTGTCTTTGAATACCGCGATTCCACAGGGCGTTGGTTTGGTATCAGTCCGGCGTTAGCAGAAACAGAAAAAATCCTTGCTTGGCAGCAAAACAAGTTAATTCATAATTCATAATTATTTCTGGCCCTGTTTTGAAACATGACAGAGTTGCAATTGATCGCAGCCCAGAGCGCCCGTGAAAATCAGCGTTCTCTGCAAAGATTGATCCGGGCGATCGCACTCTCTAAAGGTCAATTTGCCCTAATTTTAGTGCGGTGCAATTATGGGCATTTATGCGACCAAATGTTAGAGAGTCTCCGTTCTCTAACAAAGGACATATATTTGCGAGAAATTTTTCTTTGCCCATCAGCAAAGGCCCTACACGCCACAATAGTCTCAGAACTATTTCTAGATAATCCTGCCGTTGTCACAGATTGTTTGCCATCTGCTGTCATGGTTTTTGGTCTGGAAAAAGTTAACGCCTTAGAAGACTTACTTATTGGTATCAATCAAGCACGAGATATCTATGCTGATAGTTTTCCTTTTCCTTTGGTATTGTGGCTCAAAGATGAAGTGGCAACATTGCTATCTAAATTAGCACCTGATTTTAAAAGCTGGGCTGCAACCACGATCAAATTTGAAATATCAAAAGAAGATTTAATTGCTTTAATCAAACAGCAAACTGAATCTTTATTTGCCAAAATTTTAGCAGCAGGAGCCGAACGGTTTTTATCCAATGCTGCTGTTGATTTAGATCCAAAATCTCAGCAACGCCGCGAAATAGAATCAGCACGTTATGATTTGCTTCGCCTTTATAACGTCAAATTGGAACCAGAATTGGAAGCCAGTCTTGAATTTGTTTTAGGACGCGATCGCTATGCTAATGATGAAATTGAAGATGCATTAGACCATTTTCAACACAGTCTGAAACTTTGGCAGCAAGAAGAGGGCAAGGGGCAAGGGGCAAAGGGCAATGAAAATGACCAATTCCCAATGCCCAATGCCCAATACCCCCATCTCCTCAGAAAGGCTGTAGTACTTTTCCACATGGGGCTGTGTTATCGCCGCATGGCTGAATTACGTCCTGCTTTGAACAGAAGATACTGGCAAGATGCGCTTTTTTGGTTTAGGCAATGTCTGGAAGTGTTGGAAGCGGCACAAAGAAAAGATTTGGTTGCTAAATTTATTTTGCCAGCTTGTGAAATACTGCAACGTTTACAAGCCTGGAAAGACTTAAAAGAATTAGCTCTCAAGTCTCTAGAACTGCATCAAATCTATGGCACAAAGGCACAAGTCGCCCAAGACTATGGGTTTTTGGCTGCTGTAGCTGCTTCTGAGTGTAACTGGATAGCAGCACATGAATTAGCCAATTGTGCCCTTTCGATTGCTGAGGAAGATCCAGAAGTTTCGCGACAACAGGAAAGTTCTTATCTTCTTTTGCTAGGGCGCACGCAGCGGCATATAGGTGATTCAGAAGAAGCAGTTAATAATTTGGAATGGGCAAAAGTTGTTTGTGAGCCGCAGTACGAACCATCACTTTACTTAGAGATAGTGGATGAGTTGCGATCGCTTTATTTTGTTGAGCGTCATGACTACCTAGAAGCATTTAATCTCAAGCAAGAAAAAATTCAAATTGAGCATCAGTACGGCTTTCGCGCCTTTATAGGGGCAAGTCAACTGCAACCACAACGCTACAGAATAAATCCGGCTTTACAGTCGCAAAATAACACGGCTTTCCCTGAAGAAATTGCTCAAGAAATTGCTGCTTCTGGAAGGCAGCGAGATATTAATCGTTTGATTGAAAGAATTACTCGTGCCGACTGCAAACTCACAGTTATTTACGGGCCTAGCGGAGTTGGTAAAAGTTCAATTCTGAAAGCTGGATTAGTGCCAGCATTGAAAAAAAATATTATCGGAGAACGAAATCCTTTACCGATAGTCTTGTCTGTTTATACAGATTGGTTAACTGCTTTAGGGCATAGTTTAAATCATGCGATCGCTAAAACAGAAATAGCAATTAACACAAATTTTTCCACTATTAACTTATTAGAAAAATTGCAGTATTTGGCGGAGCGCAATTACACTATTATTCTCATATTCGATCAGTTTGAAGAGTTCTTCTTTGTTCAGAAACAACAATTAGAAAGATTGGAATTTTACAAATTTTTTAGTAAATGTTTAAATATTGCATATGTCAAGGTGATTCTCTCTTTAAGAGAAGATTATTTACATTATTTATTAGAATTGGAAAGACTAAGCAATCAGAATCATGATACTGCTTATGATTTGAGCGTAATTAACAGAAATATTCTTGACAAAGATATTCGCTACTATTTGGGCAAATTTTCTAAAAAAGATGCCATCGGCGTTATTCACAGTTTGACTCAAAGTTCTCATCAGGAATTAAGTTATAAGTTAATTAATCAATTAGTGTATGACTTAGCAGGAGAAAGTCAAGAAGTACACCCGATAGAATTACAAATAGTCTGCGCCCAATTGCAAACAGAAAATATTACTACAATAGAAGAATATAAACGTTGCGGCGGCTCCAAAAAACTGATTGAGCGCTGGCTAGAAGAAGTGATCGAAGATTGCGGTCGGGAAAACGAACAGATAAGTTGGAAACTACTGTTTGAATTAACTGATGAAAAAGGCACGCGACCGCTAAAAGCGAAAGCTGATTTAGTAGTGGCGTTGGCAAAAGAGGGAGATGGGGAGAACCCCAGGTGGGGAGTTAGGGAGAGAAATTCACATCATCCCATCAAAAATTTGGAAATGATTTTAGATATATTGGTCGGCAGTGGATTAGTACTGCGAGTACGTGAAGAGTCTGGCGATCGCTATCAGTTAGTTCACGATTATTTAGTAGAACCAATTCGTCAAAAAAATAACTATGGTATAGTTGCCGAACTTGAAAAAGTTCGATTTGAAAAAACCAGAGCAGAAGTAGCTCAAAGGCTCAGCAAAGAGCAACTCAATTTAGTTTTACAAAAACGACTCCGAGAAGCACGCCTAGCAGGTGTAGTACTGGCAATGATGTCGGCAAGCATAGCAGGATTATGGTGGCAAGCAGACTTACAAAAAAGAGCAGCAGTTCGGGAAACCTTGAGGGCTGAACGTAGCGAAACTAACTTAAAAATTAGCGCCATCACTGCTGCTTCAGAGGCTTTGTTTACCTCTAATAAAGAATTTGATGCTTTGTTAGAAAGCTTGCGGGCTTGGCGGAGTCTGAAACAGGCAAAAGGAGTCCAATCGGACACTCGCATGCGGGTAGTAACAGCCTTACAACAAGCAGTTTATGGCGTCACAGAAGTTAATCGTTTAGAAGGGCATAAGGATATTGTTTGGGGCGTAGCTTTCAGTCCTGATGGTCGGTTGTTAGCATCAGGTAGCCGCGATCGCACCGTGAAATTGTGGCGTTCTGACGGTGCTTTACTTCAAACCCTCAACGCTCATAGTGATGCGATCGCAGGTCTGAGTTTTAGCTCTGATGGCAAATCCCTAGCTTCTGCCAGTCTTGACAACACAGTCAAGATTTGGCATCGCCACCCAATTACAGGAAAATTTTACTCACAGGCTGACAGAACCCTGCAAGGACACACAGATTGGATTTTTAGCGTGGATTTTAGCCCAGACGGGAAGTTTTTGGTTACTGGTAGTAAAGATGCAACTGTCAAACTCTGGCGTCGGGACGGGAAATTAGTCAAAACGCTACGCGGACATCGAGGTTGGGTGAACTGGGTAAACTTCAGTCCTGATGGCAAGTTGATTGCTTCAGCTAGTGATGACAAGACAGTCAAAATCTGGCGGCGAGACGGGAAATTAATCAAAACTTTGTCAGGACACACTGAAGGAGTAACTGCTGTAGCTTTCAGTACTGATGGTCAACTACTGGCAACAGGAGGCCGAGACAAAACAGTGAAGCTTTGGCGGCGTCTGGGTAAAAGTGGTAAAGATGGCTATAAATTTCGTCTTTACAAAAGTTTGCAGCAGCATAGCAGTACGGTTTGGAGTTTGAGCTTCAGTCCCAATGGTCAACAGATAGCTTCCGCAGGTGATGACGATACCATACACCTGTGGAGTATCGACGGTAGTTTACTCAAAACCTTTAAAGGTCATAGTGACGCAGTTGTGAGCGTGTCTTTCAGCCCCAACCGCAAACTGCTAGCATCGGCAAGTTATGACAAAACCGTGAGACTGTGGAGTTTAGATCCTCCAAAGTTGCCTGTGCTCAAAGGTCATAAGGATCGAGTTTTGAGTGTTGCTTGGAGTCGCGATGGTCAGATTTTAGCCTCTGGCAGTAACGACCATACGGTGAAACTCTGGCAACGAGAACGCAGTAGCGGTAGAACTCGTCTTTACAAGACTTTGGCAGCACATGCAGGCAAAGTTCCCAGCGTTAGTTTTAATCCCAACGGTCAGATGCTGGCTTCGGGAAGTTATGACAAAACTGTAAAACTTTGGGATCTTGACGGTCATCTGCTCAAGATCCTTTCAGGACACAGTGATAGCGTCATGAGTGTCAGTTTCAGCCCAGATGGCGAGTTGTTGGCATCAGGTAGTAAAGATCGGACAGTGAAAATTTGGAACCGTGAAGGTCGCTTGCTGAAGACTTTAGTCGGGCATAACGGTTGGGTGAATAGCGTAAATTTTAGTCCTGATGGGCAAGTTATTGCTTCTGCCAGCGATGACCAAACAGTGAAACTTTGGCAACGAAATGGCAATTTGTTAAAAACTTTTTCGCCCCATGAAAGTTGGGTTTTGGGTGTAAGTTTTAGTCCCACTGACCGTTTGCTTGCTTCCGCTAGCTGGGACAATACTATCAGGCTGTGGCGTTCTGATGGCAAGTTATTGAAAACTTTGTTAAAAGGTTACAGCGATAGTGTCAACTCTGTAACTTTCAGTCCCAACGGCGAAATTCTTGCCGCCGCCAGCTGGGACAGCACCGTTAAACTTTGGAGTCGCGATGGCAAATTGATTAAAACTCTGAATGGTCATCAGGCTCCAGTATTGAGCGTTAGCTTTAGCCCCGATGGTCAAACATTAGCATCTGCTGGTGATGACAACACGATTATTTTGTGGAATTTAGACATGAATGACTTGCTAGTGCGCGGTTGCAACTGGGTAAGTAATTATCTTCGGTACAACCGCAATGTTGACCAGGGCGATCGCACTATTTGTGATGGTGTTACTACCCAGCACTAAGCCGCATCTGTGAGAGCTTGCACCATACCCTGCACCGAAGGGCTT
>JANZYY010000387.1 GCA_026419705.1 Fischerella sp. | reverse complement strand
CTGCTGTATTATTCCTAACAAAATTGAGTCGTCAGCGAGGATAGCGTCCACCTGCTCGTAGTCCAGTGCTCTCAGGGCTTCCTCATAGTCCGGCAGTATCTCCACTTCGGTGTTAGGAAGCACTTCGTATACATTGGTTTCAGCAGTTGTGCTTTTAACTACAGCTACCTTCTTCTCGGCCAAATCGCTGAGTTCTTGAATCTGGCTCTGTGATTTTACCAGTAAAGTTTCACCTGCTAGATAGTAAACTTCGGAAAATGCTACCTGCTCCTCTCGTTTCGGAGTAACGCTCAAGGTTGCGATCACTACATCTACCTGTCCTTTTTCCAGCAAAGCTCGTTCGGTGAAGCGTTTACCTTGAGCAATCAAATCTTCTTTGCTGCGCAGACGAGTGACGTTGGTATCCACAATTTTTTGCAACCATAGGGGTAAACCCAGCAACATCGGGTTTGCTCCTACCTGAGCGTCTGGATTGAATTGTTTGAGGATAGCTCTGGCTCTAGTGTGTGCGATGAATAAGTTGCGCATCAAATCGCCCACTGCTGACATCTGCTGTGACATTGACGCACCGCGAGGTAAACCGGGAGGCATAAAATAAGCCCGCTCCCACCAAGGTTTCACGTAGCCGTAAATCAGTTGGCTAGGTTCGTTAAAGGTAATCCAGTAACGGGCTAAATCACCCAGACGCTTAGCAACTTCTGTAGCATAACTGGCATAAATTGTGGGAAACTCCTTGCCAATCAGTCCACCCCGCTTTTCTACATGTAGTGGATGGGTAAAATGGTGTAGTGTAACAATGGGTTCCATACCACAGGAACGGATGGTTTCAATCACTTGGCGGTAGTGTTCAAAAGCTGCTTCGCTAAACTGACCTGGTTCAGGTTCCACCCGCGACCAAGCAATAGAAAAGCGGAATGCCTTGCAACCAAGGGACTTAGCTAGGGCAATGTCTTCAGCATAGCGGTTCCAGAAATCTGTTGCCCGACCTCGCATTGTCATAGCGCGACGACGCTCCCACACATCGCGAATATCTTCAAAGTTAGAGTCATAGGCTTCGCATTGGTGGTCAGCACAAGCAACACCGAACATAAATGATTCTGGAAATGGTGCTAGGCGATCGCTCATCATAAAATTTCCTTTAACTATTCGCTTGCTAAAGATACACTTGCTCCCTGAGCATAAAAAACATTCGGGTCAATCTTGTTTCTACGCTCAGCATCTTTCACAGTCTTAGTGTGCATATAGCGAAAAGCTTTATGCTCCACACACAAATCATCAATTTTTGACACTATCTCATCCAAAATTACATCCGTCATTTTTGTTGGGTTCAAACCCAAATAAAGCATCAATTCACAGAAACGCTTTTTCGGATCGCCTTGAGCTAAATAGTCAGAACGAATCGCTTTGACATAGAACGAAATAAACGTAAAGCAACCATATCTAGCTCGATAATCTAAACTCAAATCGTAAAGTTTGCGAAACAGTAATGCATATTTTTCGACTGGTGCCAAAACAATTAACATCCGGGTTGGATCGCCTACAGTAGAATCCAAGATTTTATCAGTGAAAGTTTCTACATTCTTGATGGAGGCGAATCTAGGACTAAAGATAATACCAGCCATACCCAGAGCTTTGACAAGATTATCAATTTGTTTTGGCAAACGTCCTGCCCAATGGCCGAGAGTATGGAGATATTTATAATCAATTTGATTGCGTAGGGAGATAAATGAATTTTGGGTGACATCTTTGTAAGCAGAAAACGGTCCGACTTTTAACTTGCCAAAATCTATCCAGACACCCCGTTCCATCAAAAATTCACTGGGATCGCTGATAAAATTGCTCGAACCTTGAATAAATTTGTCAACGTTCCAATATATGGAACGGTCATTTTTGAGAATTGTTGTGAATTTATCGACACGAATAATATCGCAAGTAATTGTAGCAATTACACCATATTGTCCCGTACCTGTGAGTATTTTGTAAAATTCCTTTGGATTATTTGTTTTGCTACAAGCGACTACTTCGCCATCCCAATTCACATATTCGAGTTGGCGGACATTATCAACAAACATACCGTAGCGATGTGAAGCTGGACTAATACCACCAACTGAAGCAAACCCACCAGCGGTAATGTGATTGTGATCGCCAATCACGGGCAATCCGTAACCTTGTTCGGCGAGATAAGCATCTAATTGAGCTAGAATCTTGCCTGACTGTACAGTTACAGTCATTTCATCTACATTTAATTCCAGAATTTTATTCAGCTTTTCAGTACATAGGATATGACCTTTTTCTTCTAGAACTAAATCATTACTGGAATGACCTTTACTACGAATCTTTAGTTTTTGACCTAATTGCTTGGTTTCTTGAATGATTTGAACTATATCTTCAGTCGATTGTGGTAGATAAATTTTGAGAGGATATTTAGGTTGGATATTAGGATTAGCTACTCGCTCCCAGTCATAGCCGAAACTATCAATACTGTCGTGTGAGAAAGTCTCGTGGCTTGTATATTCGTAATGTGTACTCATTAGTAAGCTCCTCATTGAGTTACTAAAGTTAGGAGTTATAAGTTCACTCCTAACTGTTATCAATTGCCACCAGAGATTCACGCTAAATGATTAGCTGCATTTATAAACTATTGAAAGCTGAGAATTACAAAAACCTAGTTTTCAATTAGCTGCTGTAGCTACCGTGCTTCCACTCACATATTTAGACCGTTGCTTGTTCAAAAATTGCAACAGCCTGGGGAAAATATCGATGTGGACGTTTTTACCCATAAACACGTCTTGATGACCGTAGCCAGGAAAAACGTGAAGTTCATGTCTACCTGGTACGATTTCCTCCAATCTCTTATGACAGACAATATTAGAATCAGTAAACACGTGATTGTTATCGCCTGTTATGAATAGGACGGGAGTTTCAATTTCCCGTGCGTACTCAAAGTAGTTATTGGGTAAGCGGTCATATTTAGGATTATTTGGCTCAAGTTTGACCGCTGTATTATTGTTTTTTACCATTTTGCGGACATGTCGATAGTAATGCAAACCAGTACCACCGTATAAGTCTGCACCGCGTTGGTGGGTAACTTCATGGAGATTTTCATGGCTGTATAAAGCTGGCCAGCCTGTTCCCCACATCACGCTTAGCATATGGCAAGAAGGTACATCGCATTCGTGGTGAAATGCTGAGACAGTTTTAGAGAAGAGTTTGTCTTTTGTGATACCAGCTTCTTCACTCCAGCGCGGGTTTAGGTAGGGAAGTCCCAAAACATATTCGACTAGGAAAGGCGCAAGATTTAATTTGACGAATGACCAGTTAGGTACACGCGGTGTTAAGGCTGCACTATTGGAAATGACGCTGGTAATACCTGTGACAGCTTTGGCAAACAAGCTCATTGTAAAGGATACAGAACCCAAACAATGACAGATAACGTGGATGCGGCGATCGCCTATTTGTTCGCGCATCTTGGCGATCGCTGCTGGATGGTCGAACAAAGCAATATCATCCATGTTATGGCGGTGCATCTGCAAGTTATACGGATATCTGTTACTCATCCGATAGTCTAATGTCCAAACATCACCAAACCCGTTGTCCAATAAATACTGCACAAGGTTGTAATGTTCAGGCATGATAAACATATCGGTTGATGTGGTCAGACCGTGAATAATCAAAACTACATCGTCACAAGCTGCACGCTGAAACCGCAACATGCTAAGTCCCAGCATATCTTCAGTGGAAAAATAATGTGTAGAAACCTCAGCATTCCGCACACCTTCTAATGTGTAAAGTGGTATTTCACGCTGCATAAATTACCTCATTTGTCATTTGTCATTTTTTGTTGTTTGTTGGTTGTTGGTTGTTGTTTGAAACAACCGCTAACTAGTACGGGCGGGTTTTGATAGATCTTTTGTGATTGAAGCCTATAAATTTGTGGCTAAACCCGCCCCCTACTAACCACTAACTATTCATCATTTCCTGCAATCCCATTTTTCTAGTCATGATGGGTTTATAGCCCAATGCTTGTTTAATTTTTGAGATATTGTATTTTCTGGGCATTGCCACAAAAGAAATTTCAAATCTGGAAAGAGGAGGCGTGCTTTTGATATTCAGCAATTTCCAAATTGATTCAACCAAACTTGCTAGAGGATTAACAATCAGACTCGGTAAATTTGTGTTTGGAGGGTTTATTCCTTTAATTTTGAAAATTTGAGTAAAGTAATCTCTAACTGTTATAGGATCATCATCAGTAACAATATATATTTCTTTATTTTCTCCTTTTACACAAGCTAAGGATATGGCTTCTACGAGGTTATCTACATGAACGGTTTCAATTAAACATTCACCATTATCTATCCATAAAAATTGACCAGACTTGACTTTTGTTTCTAATGTTTGCGGTGTTTTATCTCCCTTGCCCCAAACATAAGTAGGACGCAGGATAATACACTTCATTTCTGTAGGGAAATTTAAGATTTCTTCTTCAGCTAATTTCTTGGCTTTGCCATAGTAGGAGTTGGGTTCTGCTGGATAGGGGTATGTTTCATCTATATCAATTAAAGGAAGCTCATCTTGCAGAACTGATTCGGAACTAATATAGATGAATCTTTTGACATTCATCTTGCTAGCACTAATTAACAAGTTCTTTGTAGCCAGAGTAATTTCTTGATAAAACTTTTCCCAAGATCTCCAAAATTCTACTGGTGCGGCACAATGAATAACGATATCTTGTCCCGCCAAGTGTGCTTCCCAGTCGCTAATATTCTCTAGATTTCCTTTGATAATCTTTGCGCCCAATTGTTCAATAGTTCTTCCTGAGGAATCAGACCTAGCTAAAGCTGTGACATGATTGTTGTCACTAATCAAACGTTTTATTAGTCTCTTACCAACGAACCCCGATCCACCCGTGACAAAAATATTCATTAAGCACCTCTGTTATCAATGTGTCACTGCTGTACGTTCTTTTACTCACCGTTCCCAGCTGCTGATTTCCAGAAATTTTGTGATTTGTTAGTAGTTAGTAGATAGTAGGTAGTAGGTAGAATTGATTGTTAGTTGTTGGTTTTTCCCACTAACCACTAACCACCAACCACCAACCACCAACCACTAACCACTAACTCTGTAGGTATTAAGCAACACAAATTCCATACCTAGGTAACAGTTCGTGGATGACGTAAAAGTGATGTGCCTGTAAAGCATCGTGAAATAGTTTCCAATCACTAGTTAAAAAGGTAGAGTGATAAGAAAATACTTCGTTTTCTCGGTCTACATCATCTTCTGTGCCAAGGGCTAGATATTTCCAAGAATTTTTGCCTTTGGGGATATAGGTGACATATGCTTTGCCAAAACTAAACTTACCTTCCGCGATCGCTTGCAACCATTTTTTGTGTCTGACATTACCACTATTATCAGTAATATTT
>JANZYY010000386.1 GCA_026419705.1 Fischerella sp. | reverse complement strand
CTATTAGAGATAGCGATCGCTGAGAATGTCCTGACACAAATTGAAAATCTCAAAACTTACCCCATTGTTCACTCTAGGTTGTATCAAGGTAAGTTGAAGATTTATGGCTGGATTTATCATATTGAGACAGGTGAAGTACTAGCATATGACCCCGTAAGTCACGCCTATGTATATCCTCAGAGCCAGCTGAGTGACTACGATTCTGAAATAGGACCTATTCCAGGACAATTTGCCAATACTAGTGCTCCTCCAGTAGCTTTAGAATTACCCCAGTATCATCTGATTACCTCCCGCAGTCGCAATGGCTCCTAGAAGTTCGGAACTAAAAAGGAATTTGAACATTTAATCCGCGTTTACCTTTGTAGACGCGGATTGATTTAGTAGTGACGTATTCTGTTAGATGACGCGAATACATGAGCAGAAACAGAAAAATTAAAGCGTAGCTCAGTATGATATTTGTTCCTTTGTTCCCAGAGTTAAGTTGACAATACTTGTAGCTAGCCTGCTAAAGAAGGATGCACAAAGAAAGCAGTGGCTAGCATCGCATATGTTATCAACAGTAATATTCCCTCTAGCCAGTTAGCGCGTCTGTCGGTTTTGACGGAATTCGTCATTAAAACAGCAATGCCCAATCCCAAGACTGTAAAGTTGTCAAAGTCCAAGTTCATTGGTTTACCCAAAATCAGACCAGCAAAAACTAGGATGGGAGTGACAAACATGGCAATTTGCAGGCTAGAGCCAATCGCGACTGAGGATGCTAACTCAACTTTGTTTTTAGCGCCACAAATGCCGCAGGTAATGATTTCAACTGCTGCACCAAACATAGGAATCAGAATGACTCCAGTAAAAAGTTCTGTTACACCTGTGGTGGCGATCGCTTCTTCTAAACTACTTACAAGTACTTCAGAAACAAACAATAGAACTATTGTTGTTGCCAGAAGCAGTCCAATATGGAGTTTAAGTTTATACAATCCTCTGGCTTCGCTGCCGTAGCTTTCAGGTTCAGCATCCTCATCTAATCCGTAAAGATAGCTATGGGTTTTCATTGAGAACAACAGCATCGATACATAACAGATGAGCATGAGTGCTGATGCAATATAAGAAAAATCATTGGTTGTTTCAAGGTGCAAACTAATAGAGGTAATCTCAATTGCAGTCGGAGCCAGCAAAAAAGCAACTACCAAGTTAAGCAGAGAGGCATTTACTCTGGCAACAGTACCAAGGTTTTCTACATTCAGACGAAAAGGTTGCTGTGGGAGGCGCAATCCTCCCAAGAAGAGAGCGAAACCTAAACCTAATAAGAGGTTTGCTATTATTGAACCCATTAAACTAGCTTTGACTACTTCTATCAGTCCGGCTTGGAGGGCGACTACGGAGACAATCATTTCAGTGGCGTTGCCGAAGGTTGCGTTAAGTAAACCGCCAAAGGTAGGCCCAATACGAGTAGCGATCGCTTCTGTAAAGTTGGCAATCCAGGCTGCTAAGGGAACAATTGCCAAACCTGCCGTGATAAAGACAAGCAATGGATTCACATCCAGTCTGCTCAAAATTAAGCAGATGGGTACAAAAATTAGCATCCGTAAAAGCAATGCATCTTTACGGGACATGAAGCGATTGGTAGAGCCGATAATCTCTTGGATAGATTTTGTGACTGACATGGTTATCACTCTAAAGTTTGATTGTTTGACTGGAGAGAATGAAGAATGTGACAACTTCGAGGTGATTAAAATTAAACATCTGATTACACTTCAATTTTGTTTTGGTTATTAAACCACCCCGAATCAGGAAAGCTTTGTTAATTCACCTGGAAAAAATATAAAAGATCCCGTAACAGAAGCAGCGTCTCAAGATAATATGCAAGCACCAGAAAAGTTAGTTTAAAAAATAATCTTGAGCAAAATACTTAAAGATTGAGTCAAGACTAACTAAACTTTGATCTGGAAATTATTAATGAATAATATCAAGTTTTATTGCTGACCCAAAGCTGACATAAAACCTCTCTTCTAAGCTATAGACGATTGTAGTAGGAACCACTGCACTTTTGTATTTTCGTCTACAGAAATCTCTTTGTCTCCTGCGAATAATAAGGGTAAAAAGTGTGAGAAGTTATTTTTTAATGATGCGGGTAATACAATAAACTTGAAATTACAGCTATTTTCTCATGGCTAAACCACTTTTATATTAGAGGGTTTTTGCCAATTGACTTTCTTTGAGATTTTGAGATTTAGTTGAAGTTGAAGATTGCACTACTAGTACTGAGCAAGGTGCATGATGGGTGACATAGTTGCTGACGCTACCCAAAATCAATTCACTAATTCCTGAAATTCCCCGACGTCCTATTACGATTAAATCCGCCTCCCAAGTTTTGGCTGTTTCACAAATAATACGGCTAGGACTACCTAAAATTTGAGAATACTCAGTTGATACGCCTGCTGCAATTGCTTCATTTGCAAAGGATTTGAGTAGATCCAAACCAGGCTTCTCAAACTCTTCCCAGCGTTTCTTGCTTTCTGGAGTATTCATTAATGACAATATACTAGGGGTATCTTTGTCATCCAAAGATAGAGCATGCAGTAATCTCAAGTTTGCCCCAGTTGCTTTTGCTAGGTCGAGTGCTTCCCGAAAAACGCATTTACCAACGCTGTCAGAACTAGCAATTGGAACCAGTATTCTGTGTAGCATAACAATCTCCCAAATTATGAAATACTAAATTATCGGACGAACCTCTTGGCGCTAGTGCTAGTGATTGCTATGTTGGTTGTATGATTAATACCGAACATGGTGCATAGTGCATGACGTAGTTGCTAACACTTCCCAGAACTAGCTCTTCGAGGGGAGGCTTTCTTTGGTGTCCAACTACAATTAGGTCAGCCTTCCAAGATTTAGCAAGCTTGCAGATAGTGGAGGGAGCAGGTCCAGGGATTTGAGTGAAACCAGTATCGACACCTGTGTAAGTGGCAATATTTTGACGAGTTTGTAACAGTTCCAGTCCCTTTTTTCTGTGCTCTTCCCATCGATCTAAATGTTGATCTAGATTTTTGACATTTGTATGGTCAATCTCTAAATCTGACAAAACATGTAGCAGCATCAAGTGTGCGTGGGTTACTTTTGCAATGGACAGTGCTTCCTCGAAGACATGCTGACTCATTTCCGAATTATCTAACGCCACCAAAATTCTTTGGAACATACCAATTATTTGTTGAATTCAAAGTACAAATATTTTATTCATCCCATTCTTTCCTAGGTATAGTTTCATTGCGAATTTGGAATTGCTGGGTTGCAAATTGACTTGAGTGAACTCATTATTTGCTACATATGAGTTCATTCTGAATTTAGAACTGCAGAATTGTAATTTAGCTTGATCGAACTTATTGTTTTGAGAATGTAAGTTCATTTTGAATTGAAATAAAGTGTCAAAACAGTTAGTCAGGGCAAAATCCATTTTCTACTTTTATACATTCCTACACCTTTACATTCCCACACCAATTTTCAAAACATAAATGATATCAAGTCCAGCTAGTGTTGATTTTGTTGGTGGTAATTGATAATTGTTTCTCATTACCTATTACTAATTACCGACCTTTACAGATGTGATTGGTGTTCACCCAAACCTGATATCAATATGCTAGGAGAGAGGGACATCCTATGGATATCCCACGCTTTCTCTGGCTAAACTAAACTCTGGGTAGGTGATTGCGCTCCGGAGATTACAGAATCAACTACATGAAAAGACTTAGTTGTTGGCTCGTATACCCAAGCAATACCTTCTGGGTCTTGGATTCTGCTCCACTCAATGAAACCAGGTCTAGAACGATGACGTGTTAGTGATTGCGAAGATAATCCCAGGCGTTTTGCTAATTCACTTTGCTTTAGTTGTAGCGTCTTGCTTTCAAAAGGTTTTGCAGCCTTAACTGTGGTTGGTTGGCTGTTGAGTTGGGCAGCATTTTTTTTATGACCGTTACCATTGCCATTTTCATGGTTAGTATGTCTGTTGATATCAGCTAGCTTGTCTTTCACCTCAGATTGCAATTGGGAAGAAACAAAAACCTCTTCAACCTTCACATCATAGGTTGGTAGAACTTCGCGAGATTCTGTTTGATGCTGGTGAAGGCGATTCTCTTGTTCAGCTATTTCAGCAGCACTGAGCGTACGTCCTAATTGGGTTACGTCACCTGGTCCCATCAATGGGCGCAGACCGTTTAGTTCTGCCAAAATAGCAGTACCATTATTGATGACGACTGCCAAAATCGGATCGAGAGCAAAGAAAATACCTGAAAGTAAAGCGCCGAGATTAGGAATTGCAACGATCGCTGTATTCTGCCAGATAATTTCCATTGCTTGGCGGGCACATTTAATTGCCATGATTAAGCCGCGTAGGTCGTCTTCCATCAGCACCACATCAGCGGTTTCTCTGGCGATGTCTGTTGCACCTGCAAAGGAGATGGAAACATCGGCATATGCTAAAGCTGCTGAGTCGTTGATACCATCTCCGCAGAAGGCGACGGTTTTACCACTATCATGCAATCCTTTGACAACTTCGACTTTCTTTTCTGGGAAGGCTTCTGCATAGATGTTATCAGGATTCATGCCCAAGTTGCTGGCGATCGCTCTGGCAACTCGTGTGACATCACCACTGAGCATGTAGGCATTGATGCCCATTTGCTTCAATTCCTCGATTACTTGTTTGCTTTCTTTGCGTGGTGGATCGCTATAGCGAATCACGCCTATAAGTTTGCCATCACCTGCCACATATACTAGAGATTGCCCTCCAGACTTGGCATCTGGATAGCGGCGATCGTATTCATTTAGATCGACATTTTCCTGAGTCATGAACCGGGGACTACCCACAATGATCTGCATACCGTCGATTTTTGCTGCTGCACCGAGGCCGACCTTGTACTCCCACTCTTCACATTCTTTGAGAACAATTCCCTTATCTCTGGCATGATGAACGATTGCTTCAGCTATTGGATGGGTCAGTCCTTGCTCAGCTGTAGCGGCTAGACACAATTCCTCATCCTTGGTGAAATGGTCATCCATAACATCAATGTCATTGACACCTGCATGTCCGATGGTCAATGTTCCTGTCTTGTCAAAGACGACGGTGTCGATGGTTGCTAAGATTTCAATGGCTCGACCACTGCGGATGAGGACGCCATTACGAGCGGCGTAGGTGAGTACAGAGAGAATTGTTGTGGGGACGGAAACGCGAATGCCAGTACCAAAGTCTAATGTCAGCAGAGCAACAGCCCGATTCATATTGCCTGAGGCAAGTCCGACACCGCCAGCAATCAAAAGCGTAGGTAGCACAAACCGATTTGCTACCATTGCCGCATAGTTTTCTACGCGGGTATCATGTACCCTGTCTCTTATACACATCT
>JANZYY010000385.1 GCA_026419705.1 Fischerella sp. | reverse complement strand
GCTTGAGCGCGTCTAAGGCGTCTTGGTGGTTCATTCTTCATTCCCATGGAATGCAACTCCGAAAAAACAGGGCATTGTTGAGCATGCAATGTTAAGGTTTGCAGGGGCTGTTGCATAGGTGTGCAAGATTTTGTGGTAAAGCCTCCGTCCCAAGAAGCCTGGCTGCACAGCTAGGATGAACAAAGATATACTCTGATATTTGTTTCGGAATTGGCTGTGAGGCAATAGCAACATGCCCAAATGGAAATTAGTAACTGAATTCTCGTTTGACAGCGCCCACTACATCAAAGATTACGATGGTCCGTGCGGTCGGATGCATGGGCATACTTACAAAGTACGAATTGAAGCAACTTCAGCAAAACTGCATTCTTCGGAATATTGCCCGCACCCAGTCATGGTATCTGATTTTAGAACCTTGCGCTGGGCTAAGCAAGATGTTTCTAAGGGAGGACTTGACCACTGCGTGCTTAACGAAGTCTTACCTCCCGAGTACGAGACAACTGCTGAGATGATTGCTAAGTATATTTATGACGAAACGAAAAAACGAGTGCCGCTAGATGTAAAGTTAAAGGTTGCGGTGTCAGAAACTCCAAATTCTTGGGTAGAATACGAGGATGATTGATCTACCCGCTGCGATCGCAGATAGTACAAAGCTAGCAGGATAGCAGTGTAAATTGTTGCACCCCAGACAAATGTCCAAAAGCGGCTTTCTCGTTCTTCTGGTAGTTCTTCCTTGAGAACATTGAGAACAACTCCCCCCGCTAAAAAGGCAAATAAAACCGCGATCGCTGCTTGGTCAATTTCAGTACCGCTACCCAGCATCCAACCGATAATAATTGCTGTTGCTAGTATCCAACGACCAATGCGATCGTAGTATCGAAATTAAAAATTCCGTGTAAATTAAAGTTCAGACGATATTTTAGGCTCTGCCATCACTCCACGAACAAAAATGCGTAATCCTTCTTCCTTATTAGGTAATATTATTTGTTGTCGCATCCCAATAGCTGAAGTTTGCCTGAATTTGACTCCAATTCAGTTGAATCATACCTGGTTTTGAAGAACCGTTATCGATACCCCAAGGATTAAAGAGTGTAAAAGTTTGGGTAGAAGAATTGTAATCTAGCAATACGTAAGCATGATTGCTGATAATGTTGTAGTCAGTCACCGTTGATTTTGTACTTAGACCTATCATTTGACCGGAATAAAAAGCATTAATGATTGAGTCAAAGTTGAGCAAGTTGGCAAAGGAAGTGTTGAGTCCTGTAATATGTGTGAGTGCATCGCTGACATACCCACCATTATCAATACCGTTATAGGAATTGGTACGATCTTGAGAAATCCATCCGGCTTGATTGAGTTGAGCGTAAGCTTTTTCAGCCAAAGCAACCCATAACTCATTGCTAGAGTCGTTGTGATAACGACCTTTGTTGGCGTAAACGAAATACCCTTGTTGATTGGTTGGTAAATACCTATCTACTGTCAGATAATCAGCAATTCCATTGTTGTAGAAGCGCACGGTGAAAGTGTTATCGCCATTGTCAATGAACATACTTTCAATTGTGCTGGATAAGCGAGATGCGACTGCTGCTAAACCTGCAAGATAAAAGCAGTCATTGAGATTACCTTGTTTCACATCTTGGTAACTAATACCGTTTTGGAATAGAGAACCGCTAGCATATTGATATGTGTAGGGAGTTGTTGGGCGATCGCTACCCAAAAACCATTTACTAATTAAGTTCTCAATCTGAATGTCACTACTACCTGCATACAAATTGCCTAGCGTGTTACCCTGATAAATCTGATTGGCAGGATCGCCGTTGACAACCTTGTGAAACAAAATGCGCACATGTTCTGGCATTCCTAAGAAAGAAGCGTTACTAATTAATGTGCGGAGATCTGTCAGTTCGCTACCATCAACGACACTATTGTCTTTTGCTTCTCGCAGGATAGCGATTGCATCATGGCGATCGATGATATTGTCTGCAAAGCGCCATTTTGCTGTCTCCCGTATACCTGCGTCTTGAATGTTGCGATCGAACCAATCTTGAATTGGAGGAAGCAAAACATTAAAACTAGTGTATACACTGTCAGTGCTAGCACCAGATTTGTCATAAGCTTTTGCTGACAATAGATAGTTGCCAACACTTAGATTGGGTAGCCTGTATTCAAAACTGGCATACCGACGATCGCTACCATTAACAACGAAGTTTACTACATCGTTTATGTCTTGCCAGTCGCCACCATCTTTTTGCAACCAAAAATCAACTCTTGCTAAGTCAGCTGCACCATTGCCATCGAATATGCTGGTATTGCTAAGGCTAATAGTTTCACCGGCTCGATAGCTGGTTTGACTAGTGCCTAATTGTAATGACTGGGGTGCTTCATTGCCAGAAATCTTTAAGTTGTAGTAAGTATTCTTCTTGCGATCGGCTCGGTAAACCCGAATGTAGTAAGTACCTCGATCCAATGTCGTGCTGATTGACTCAGCACCCTTGCGACGGCTATAAGAACCTGCAATTACTGAACCATTACTGTTAAGTAACTGTAAATCGGCATTTGCCGAAAGACCATCTAGGACTAAATTTAAGCTACTGCGACCACTGAGGTTAAAACTGTAATAATCGTATTTATCACCCCGACCTACCCAGTCCCTGAGAATTTGGGTAATATAATTAACATTTAAATATCGGGAAACATGCAAACTGTTACCGGCAAAATCTGCTGGCATAACTCTTCATTATCTGCTTGTAAAGTTGATGAAAATTTGGCAATAGCAACCCTGAAACCCTTGTATGGTAAGGGTTATAAATGCAAAGACAAAATAAATTAATCAATTAAGTTCGACCGCTACACTTCTATGCTGCTGCCGATTGTGGCGAAATCGGTATGTAAAAATTACGTATTTTTAAATACTTAAAAAAATAATTTTGTCAGTGATATTAATTGTTAGTAATGGTAAAAAAATAGAAGAAAGTAATAAATATTACACAAGTATGGCTGAGGCAAAGGCAGAAGGTGCCAAATCCTAGCTCGCTAACAATAGAGGCGTTGTATAAATGCGGGATGATTTGCTTGTATTTCTCTGTTAAAACCTCTTCTACCTACGGAAGCCGCTACTCTACGAGAAGCCGCCACGCGTCTACGCGTCTAATGCGGTTGATTATTTCATCCCTAAATTCAGCAACGCCACAATATAATTTGCTCCCCTTGGTACAATGTGATATGGGTGACCAGTAAGTTAGAATGTGACCAAAAACTTGATTGTATGGGTGGTATAGTTTTCTGGCTGAAGACGCTTGCTGTGGAGTGTATGCAGTATCTGCGAGCACACCATCAGCCTGCTGCTGACTCAAACACCAGTAGCTTGGCAAGCCAACTTTGCTCGTTGAATCAACTTTGTTGGCGTACTTAGCGTCTACCCTACCTGAAAAAAGCTAAGTTGCCAGACTAGTAGCTTTTGGAATTTTTAATAAAAATATAGGTATTTGCGCCCGGCGTTGGTTTATATTGACCGAGTATGGTACAAGACTTCCATGAGCAGAGTTCACAATCAAAGTAGGAAAGTTTCTTTTACTGCTTCTGCCGGATGCCCTCGCATAGCCGCCTTTCAAGCCAGAATTTCTGCACCTTCGGTCAAGAGAATTTACTGTCAAAAAAAGCTAACTACGAGGCATGACAGAGTTGTTACCAAATTGGCAAATAAATATTGCTTGCTTAACGGGTACAGATAAACATTAAACTTAAAATTCCAGCGACTGCATAACCTCTAGCTGAAAAATCAACTATCATGTCTAAGGTTCTCGTCTCCGATCCAATAGATCAAGCTGGGATCGATATTTTATCCCAGGTTGCTAATGTTGATGTCAAAATAGGTCTGAAACCAGAAGAATTAGTACAAATCATCGGTGAATATGATGCCCTGATGATTCGTTCTGGTACCCGCGTCACGAAAGAAATCATCGAAGCTGGTACACAGCTAAAAATTATCGGACGTGCGGGTGTGGGTGTGGATAATATAGATGTTCCTGCCGCCACCCGTCAAGGAATCGTAGTTGTCAACTCTCCAGAGGGAAATACGATCGCCGCTGCCGAACATGCGATCGCGATGATGTTGTCCTTGTCTCGCCACATTCCTGATGCTAATGCTTCTGTAAAGCGTGGTGAGTGGGATCGCAAAACCTTTATTGGAACTGAAGTCTACAAAAAAACTCTCGGTATTATCGGTTTGGGTAAAATTGGCTCCCATGTCGCCGCTATTGGCAAAGCGATGGGAATGAAATTACTTGCTTACGATCCGTTTATCTCTACAGAACGGGCTGAACAGGTGGGCTGTCAACTGGTGGATCTGGATTTATTGGTACAGCAAGCAGACTACATCACGCTGCATATCCCTAAAACTCCAGAAACGACTCACCTTATTAATGCCAAAATGTTGGCAAAAATGAAACCCACTACTCGGATTATCAATTGTGCTCGTGGTGGCATTATTGATGAAGAAGCTTTAGCAACTGCGCTCAAAGAAGGTAGAATTGCTGGTGCAGCTTTGGATGTGTTTGAATCAGAACCACTCGGAGAATCTCCCTTAAAGTCTCTGGGTAAGGAAGTTATCCTGACTCCGCACTTGGGCGCTTCGACAACCGAAGCACAAGTGAATGTAGCAATTGATGTTGCTGAACAAATTCGGGATGTGCTATTGGGCTTTCCAGCGCGATCGGCTGTCAACATTCCTGGACTAGGTCCTGATGTCTTGGAAGAACTCAAGCCTTATATGCAGTTGGCGGAAACCCTGGGTAATCTAGTTGGACAACTGGCTGGTGGTAGAGTGGAATTACTCAACGTCAGGCTGCAAGGTGAACTAGCAACCAACAAAAGTCAGCCGTTGGTGGTAGCGTCTCTGAAAGGACTACTTTACCAAGCACTGCGAGAACGGGTAAATTACGTAAATGCCAGCATTGAGGCAAAAGAGCGGGGAATTCGTGTGATTGAAACGCGGGATGCTGCAGTCAAAGACTACGCAGGTTCCCTGCATTTAGAAGCTACAGGTTCTTTAGGCACTCATGCTGTTACAGGCGCTTTGTTAGGTGACGGAGAAATTCGGCTCACCAACTTAGACGGTTTCCCGATAAACGTCCCCCCCAGCCCACATATGCTGTTTACCCTACACCGAGATATGCCAGGAATCATTGGTAAACTAGGTTCCCTGCTGGGCAGTTTTAATGTCAATATTGCCAGCATGCAGGTAGGCCGTAAAATCGTTCGCGGTGATGCGGTTATGGTTCTTAGCCTCGACGATCCCTTACCCGATGGGATTTTGACTGAGATTACTAAATTACCTGGAATTCGGGATGCATATACCTGTCTCTTATACACATCT